>JAYVMK010000390.1:0-3121 GCA_043758995.1 Lichenibacterium sp.
TCCAACCTGCGCTACGCGAAGGTCCGCTTTTTGATTTGGCAGCCCAGCAAGCCGCCGTTCCGTTTCCACCAAAATCAGCGGATCGCTCCTTCTGCCCGAGTGGCTCAGACCCTAGAAGCCCACGTCGTGAGGCGTGCCTGAGCGTCGACCTTGGCGATAGCCACCCCAACGAGCGCGGACGCGACGGCGTCGTGGAGGTCGGCGCGCGACACGTCGCGATGACGGATGGGCATGCTCTCGATGAGAAGCCATCGCCGCTTTCAAGCCGCCACTGCCTGGCTGCCGTCGCCTCTCAGGCATTAGAACCACGGGCGAGGGCGTCGGAGGCGCGGCCTCGACGAACCCCAGCCGAGTCACGGGCAGCGTCGTCAGGTCGAGGGATCGCGAGGCAGGCTACGCAGGTGCACTGCAAAACATGTACACGTTCCGCCTGCTGCCATCCATCGACTGCTCGGGTATTAGGCAGGGGGCGACGGCGGGGGTTAGCGGTCCGGGAGCGGGCGCGAGCCGGTGAGCGACCCTTCGGGGTCTGAACCAAACCAGCTCAGCTGTGTCCGCGGGAGTGCTGTCGACCCGACCTGAGCGCCTGAGCGATGCGACATCATCGATGCATTATCATGGGGTCGCTCAGAGAGGGCCCTCCAATAGGATCCGGTTGAATGCCCCCGCCCTTCGAAGGGCGGAGACATGATCGCATGCGCACCAACCTGGGCGGCGGTCAGGCGTCGGGGATCACGGCTGTCGCCTCAATCTCGACCAACCATTCAGGCCGCGCGAGTGCACTGACGACGATGCCGGTCGAAACGGGATGAACCCCCTTCAGCCATCGACCGGTGACGAGGTAGACGGCTTCCCGATAGCGGGGATCTGTCAGATAGACCGTAATGCGGCAGATGTGGTCGAGCGTGCCGCCCGCCTCCTCGAGCAGCATCGCGATATTCTTCATCGCCTGCTCAGCCTGGGCGCCGGCATCGCCGATGCCGACGCTCTCGGACGGGTCGAGGTCCTGGCCGATCTGGCCGCGCAGGAACACCATGGCGCCGCGGGCCACGACGGCTTGGCACAGATCGTTGTCGATCCGCTGCTCGGTATATGTCTTCTTGGTGTTAAAGGGGCGGATGCGTCGATGAATCATGCTGTTGTCCGTCGTTGTGGGAAGTCGAACGGCCGATCTACTTGTCGAAATATCCGGCCTTGATGGTCGCGCCGATCATATTGACGAAGAGCCGGCAAGCCGCGATGGCGGAGATCTGGTTCACGTCCTTGCGAGGCGTGATCTCGACGATGTCCATGCCGACCACCCGGCCCTTGGCGACGAGGCCGTGGATGAGCTTGCGGGCCTGGACATAAGTTACGCCGCCGAGCGCCGGGCCGGCGACGGCGGGCATGACGGACGGGTCCATCCCGTCCGCGTCGATCGTCAGGTAATAGCGTCCGCCGTCGGGGATGCGGGCCAGAACGGCGTCCATGCCGATGTCGTGGAGCTCGTAGGCGGTTATGATGTTGGATCCGTAGGCGCGTGCGGCCTCGACCTCCTCGGTCCGGGCGCTGCCCTGGGCGCGGATGCCGATCTGAAAGATGTCCTTCACATGCGGCATCTCGGAGATGCGCCGGATGACGCTCGACAGGCCGTCGGTGACGCCATCGACCTCGTTGCGCCAGTCAAGATGGGCGTCGAGGTGGATGATGGTGATTGGACCTTCCCCGTCGAAGGCGCGCAGCACTGGGATCGGGATGCCGTGGTCGCCGCCGATCGTCAGCGGCAGGGCACCGGCCTTGAGGATCTTGCGAATGGCAGCCTCGGCGTTACGGTAGCTCGTGCCGAGGTCGCGCGGGTCGGTGACGACGTCGCCGCAATCCACCATGCGGATGGGCTTGTCCATCAGCAGCGGACCGCCGATGTCGAAGTCGTAGCGTTCGAGCGAGCGCACCGCACGATCCGAGGCCTGGCGCACCGCGGTCGGGGCGTTCGACTGGTCGTTGGTGACGTCCTCGATTCCGTAGGGCGAGCCGAAGGGGATTCCGAGGACGGCGATGTCGGCCCGGAGGTCGTCGAGGTTGGTCACCACCTCGGAGAACAGCAGGCTCTTGTGGCCGTGCTTCGGCGAGCTGGTCAGGGCTTTAGTCATGGGGAATTGTCCGTTGGGGCGGAAGGCCGCGGTGGCGTGTGGTGGGGTGGCGAGAGGGTCGCGCAGGCTCAGGGCACGGCGTGGTCCAGGACTCGGCCCGGGATCGCCGTCGGCATGGCGGCCAGCGTGTCGGCCGGGAGGTGGCAGGCGATGCGATGGCCTGGCACCGGTTCCCGGATGGGCGGCGGCACCGCTTCGCAGAGGCCCGCGATGACGTGCGGGCAGCGGCCATGGAACACGCAGCCGCGCCGGTCCTTCGCCCCGATCGTGTCCGCCCGGAGTTCGACCAGGGCGTGCCGGTCGCTGCCGGGCACGGGGTTCGGGACGGAGGACAGGAGCGCCTGCGTGTAAGGGTGATAGGGCGGGCTCAGCACCGCCTCGACGGGACCGATCTCGCAGATCCGGCCCGCGTACATCACGGCGATCCGGTCAGCCACATAGGCCACAACCGACAGGTCGTGGGAGATGAAGAGGTAGGACAGGCCGAGGTCGGCGCGCAATTCGTCGAGGAGGTTCAGCACCGTCGCCTGGACCGAGACGTCGAGCGCCGAGACCGGCTCGTCGCAGACGATGAACTCGGGCTCGGTGGCGATGGCCCGGGCGATGCCGACGCGCTGCTTCTCGCCCCCGCTCAGTTGATGGGGATAGCGGTCGTAGTAGCCGCGCGGCAGCCCGACGCGGTCGAGCAGCGTCTCCACATGGGCGCGGCGGCGCTCTGCTGGCACGTTGGTGTGCAGCGTCACGGCGCGGCGGATCTCGTCGCCGACGCTGCGCCGCGGGTTCAGGGACGAATCCGGGTTCTGGAAGACGATCTGGGCGAGCTTGCGCCGCGAATCCAGCGCGCGCTGCGGCACGCCCGCGATGTCGGCCCCGTCGAACAGGATGCGGCCGCCGCTCGGGTCGACGAGCCGCAGCACCGTGCGCCCGAAGGTCGACTTGCCGCTGCCGCTCTCCCCCACGAGGCCCAGAACTTCGCCGCGCCCGATGTCGAG
>JAYVMK010000391.1:0-5041 GCA_043758995.1 Lichenibacterium sp.
AGGCCACGCTCGTCCTTGAAAACATACCCGTCCCTGACGCCGGCGCCGATCAAGTCCTTGTCCGCGTCAAGGCGGCGAGCTTGAACCCGTTGGACGTCAAGCTCCACAGCGGCATGATGCACGGGTATTTTCCTCTCCCCTTTCCCTACACGGTGGGAACAGACTTCGCCGGCACCATAGAAAACCCAGGCTCCAGTTCGTCGAAATGGGCAAAGGGAGACAAAGTTGTCGGCCGCGTCGATCCGACGATCGGAGGGGCCCTGGGCGAATTCGTGGTAGTTCCGGCGACGTATCTCACTGCCGCCCCGAAGTCGATCTCACTTGAGGAGGCGGCCGGCCTTCCGACCGCGGCCGGGACAGCTTGGCAGGCGCTGTTCGAAATTGCCGACCTCAAGCGTGGGCAGACGGTTCTGGTTCATGCCGGCGCGGGCGGAGTTGGCAGCTTTGCGATTCAGCTCGCACGCTTGGCAGGGGCCAGGGTCATCGCCACTGCTTCAGGCTCGGGCCTCGAGATCGCCCGTAGGCTCGGTGCCGATCAGGTGATCGACTATACCGCGGCTCCATTCGAGCAGAAGTTGGCCGACATCGACGTGGTTCTCGACACCATCGGAGGGGAAACGCAGCAGAAATCTTTCGACGTGATGCGGCCGGGTGGCGTCTTGCTTGCCACCGCGATGCCGCCGGACGAGGATCTCGCCAAAGCCCACAAGGTCAAGGCGACGTTTGTTTTCCATCAGTCAGATGCAGGCCGCCTTGCGAAGCTTGTCGAGCGGGTGAACGCGGGAACGCTGAAGGTTCTAGTGGACCGCACTGTTCCTTTGGCTGACTTCACCAGTGCTTTTCAACACCAGGCCTCGGGCCGAGCTCGTGGTAAGATCATTCTTTCTGCTTCGTAAAGTCAAAGTCGCAGAGAGACACACGTCACACAAGCCGGGCGTTAACAGTATATTTAGCGCTCGGTTTGTCTTTTTTAAATAACACAACACAGTCTTCTCCATAACAGTGGGTCTCTCAGGGCCAGGATAGCCGCACGTTACTACTCTCTCTCTCTCGCCGATGGTGTATTCCGTCGCAGTAAGGGGGGTGTATGAAAGATTCAAGCACTTAAGCGGACGGCGACTATCATGGCGCCCCCCTCGACATATGCGAGTGCTTGCCGCTCACAAAACCCGAACGATCCCGGGCCTGAAGTCTTTCTCTCGGTCGATCCTCGATTACGCCATCGGCGAAGCGTGTCGGGCGAGAGCCGGCTTAACGATGCCGACCGCCACATGGCCGCCGCGCAGAGCGCCGCCGAGCCAAATCCGGCCACGCCGCTCAGATCCGAAAATTACCGGTTTCAGATAAGCCATTCCATGGCGCGGTAAGGCGACGGCGGTGCCGCACGATCAGTTCGACATCGCGCCCCAAGTATCCGCTGTCGGCCAAGCGGTAACTGGCTCAGAACAATCCAGCAAGGAGATTGATCGTCAGAGCCAGGACGGCCGTGTTGAAGGCGAAAGAGATGATGCTATGCACGGTTCCTATCCGGCGGAGCCGCTTGGCCGTGAACGCAATATCGGCAGTCTGTGACGCCACGCCGATGACTACGGCGAAATGCACGAAATCCCAATTGTCAGGCTCCTGGTCGCCGGGGAACTTGAGGCCGCCGATGACGTCCTCCTCCTCCGTGGTCGTCCTGTCGGGTGCGTAGAAGGCGTGCGCGTAGTGCAGGGCGAAAATCAGCTGCGTGGTGAACCAGGACAGAGCTACCGTCCCGAGCGCTAGTCCGACCCGAAGATCCTTGCTGAGGGCGTGCGCGTCCTTGGCTAGCGACAGCTCCAGGCCGACCGCCCAGAGGCTTGCGGCGGCGGCGATCATGACGACAGTCACGATGATGCCCTGGCCTTCATCCTGAGCGGCGACGTGAGCCTTGAGATTCAACAGCGACTGAGAACGCATGTGGGACAGCGTGGAGACGATGAACCATAGGCAGGTCAGGTCCCAGCAAACGATCGCCCGCGTGCTCGCTTCAAGCTGCGAGAACACGAAGCTCGAAAGCACGAAGGCGAGCAGGCCGACGCCGATCCCGCTTGTCAGCCTTGGCCGGGACGCGAACGGTCCGAGCAGCGTCCGAAGCGCGGACGGGGGTCGCGAGCCAGACAAGACGTTGGTCATTTGGTTCTCCAGGAGCGTCTTCGTCGTCCAGCAAGGCGACAAGCAACAACGCTTTCGCAGCACGGTTAGGCTATGGGCGTTGATCCGTCACCAAAGGAGGAGCGTATGACCGGTCGTATGCTGCCGGTTCCCCCGGCTAGCCGTAGCTCGAAAGGAACAGGCTCCAGTCTGAACGCGGGTCAGGACACCTCGGTGCACCGCTTAAAAGCCGACGATGCCGCCGAGCAGGGCGAGACTGCTCACGGTGAGCAGAACTCGACGAACAAGGGGTACTTCGTCGGCGATTGCGTGAGGTAGCCATGCACCTGTTCAGCCCGGAGGCGCTCGAAGGCTTCCTACACCACTACGGCTACGCCGCCGTTTTCATTGTCATCTCTGTCGAAAGCTCGGGAATTCCCCTGCCGGGCGAGGCCACGCTGATCTCGGCGGCGATCTACGCGGCGGCGACGCACGCGCTGTCGCTGCCGCTCATCATCCTGTGGGCCTCGGCAGGCGCCATCGTCGGGGACAACGTAGGGTTCTGGATCGGTCGCACCTTCGGCCTGAGGCTGCTGCTCCGATACGGTAGGCACGTCGGCCTTGACGAGCCGCGCCTGAAGCTGGGCCAGTACCTCTTCGCCAAGCATGGGGGTAAGATCATTTTCTTCGGTCGCTTCATCGCCGTTCTGCGGGCGCTCGCGGCCGTGCTGGCAGGCGTGAATAGATATCCGTGGGGCAGGTTCTTCGCCTTCAACGCGGCGGGCGGTATTGTGTGGGCGACGCTCTACGGCAGTGCGGCCTACCTACTGGGCCATTCCATTCACAGGATAGCGGGACCATTCGGCATCACGCTGCTGGTCGTCGCCCTTGTCACCGGCATCTTGGGGTGGCGCTCCCTCAAACGGCACCAGGCGCAACTGCAAACCGAGGCGGACGCGGCCATTCCCGGGCCCCTCCGCCCCGCCCCTCCAGGCTAGAAGGCGCCCCTCGTGCCATTTCTGGGGCAGGTTCCTGCGTGCTTCGGCGAAGTGAAGCACACGCGTAGGATGCAATGCCTATGCAGCATAAGGATCGTGAAGGCGGTATTCCCTAATATTATCTCCGGAAATTGGCAGGCGGTTACGCCTACAATTCATCGTTGTCGATCTCGTGAGAAGGCCGGTGAAGTCGATCGGCTTCGGACAGTGATCGATACATCCGGCTGCAATGGCCTTCTCCTTGCCCCGGATATGGCGTGAGCCGTCAGCGCGATAATTGGAATGGAAGCTGTCGCGGGATCCGATCGGATCACACCCGCAACTGTCCAGCCGTTGATGACAGGCAGGATCATGTCGAGGAGGATCAGGTCCGGGGCTAGCCGAAGTGCTTGACCGCATCGCGTCTCACCCGGCCAAGCGCCTGGATGACCTGCTGCCGTAGAACTGGCACCCGATCACACCCGCCACGGCGAGCCTCGACGCCGCCTGAGCGAAGAGACCCGCGTTGCGCCACCATCACGCCCTGCCAGAAGTAACAAGCTCAGAACCCGCGGCCTTTGGCGTGGGGGTACCGAGAGCCCGACACATGAAAGACTGCGTCGCCGCCAAGGCCCAAGGTCGACGCCTCCCAAGCTCCACTTTCGCTCGTCAGCCGACGATTGGTCGGTCTCGACGGACGCCTTCATGCTGCTGCGCATCGGGAACGATGTCGCCCAGCGAAAACAGAAGGTACAAGAAAGCGACATGGGTCCGAGAGGCCCTTGTGGCCTGCGTCCGTCAACTCCGGGTGAGGAAAACCTTCGGCATGCCACGATGCAGTCGCTCGACGTCAGCGAACCCGTCCAGCACGACGTCGAGCAGCGACATCCTCGCGACGAGTAGGCGGCGGCGCGGGCTCAAGCCTTCAACCACTCTTGCAGCTGCGACCTCCGCCGGCGCTTCCCGCCGTTCCTGACCGACATCTCGGCTGTGAGCGCTCAGCGGGCCGACCTAAAACCCTCGCGCAGATGTCGTGCGAGTTCGGCCACAGCGGGGCTTGCAACCGTCTCGCCGTGCAGCGTCATCGCGAAGACAGGCAGATTCGGCAGGCCAGTCTCGGGCAGCAGCACGGTGCGGTCGGGCGGCACTGTGGTGGCGAGCCAGGCGGAGACGGCCAAGTCAGCCCGCACAGTGGCGAAGGTCGCCTCCAATCCCCCGTTCTCGAACACCGTGCGCCAGCCGCCCGCCCGTCCGTCGAGCGCTGCCAGGACTGCCGGTTTGAACACGCAGACATCGGCCACAATTGACACAGGCAGTGGCCTGCGCTGGTGGGCCGTCCCGCCCTTCGCGCCCACCCAGACCAGCCGGTCGACCGCGAGGCGCTCGCCGGTCTCTGACCCTAGCAGTTCCTCAGTCATGGCAAGGTCGAGGCGCCCTGCCGCCAGGTCGCGGGTCAGGTCGGCCGAGGCTGCAGACCTAAGCGACAGCTCCACGCCTGGGCAAGCCTCGGCAAACCGTTTGAGTATCGGTGTGAAGCGGGCACCGAGGAGATCAAAGGACACGCCGAGCCGCACGGGGCCGGCGCAGGCAGCCGCATCGAGATCCGTCGAGACTTCGTCGTTCAGCGCCACCAAACGTCGGGCTTTCCCGAGTAAGCGCTCGCCTGCCGGGGTCAGCCGCAGCCCCGGCCGCTCGCGGGCTAGCAGCGGGCCCCCTGAGAGAGCCTCAAGACGCGCGATCTGCTGGCTGATGGCGCCTTGTGTGAGGTGAAGCGCTTCGGCAGCCGCCGTCATGCTGCGTCGGTCGACAGCGGTCGTGAAGGCTCGAAGGAGGGCCACGTCGAGATTACGGTAAGCGTCGTCCCGCCTGCACCTTCCGACGGGCCTCCTGGCGATCGATGATCGAAGCCGAAGGAGGCTTCGATCCATGTCTATACCTAAGCATATGCA
>JAYVMK010000392.1:0-5995 GCA_043758995.1 Lichenibacterium sp.
GTCGTTTCGACCTCAATCTCGACGTCCGACGCCCTTGCCAGCTGGTCCCGCTCCGCCAGGCGGGAAAGCTTCGTGCTCCTGGCGTCGGCGGTCGCGCTCGTTCTGTTGGGCGCCGGCCTTGGTGGCTATCGCCGCCGCATGACGCAGCTTCAAAACGACACTCGTTTAGCGGACGAGCGATACCGTATGCTGGCCGAGAACGCCTCCGATCTGATCACGCTGAAACCTAGCTTCGACGGGCAGCGGACTTATGTGTCACCGTCCTGCCGCCGGGTGCTTGGCTGGGAGCCGGAGGAGCTGGCCCTCATGTCGTTTCAGGACACCACTCACCCGAACGAGCTTTCCGAGCTGAAGAGGAAGTTCGTCGGCCTGACACCCGACTCACCCAGGATGACGAGCATCCATCGGGTACGGCACAAGGCTGGGCATTACGTCTGGGTCGAGGCCGCCATGACCCTCACTGTAGACGGCGTATTGACCTCCTTACGTGACATCACGGCGCGCCGCGATGCCGAGCAGCGCTTGGCGGACAGCGAGACGCGCTTTCGATCGCTCGCCGAAGCCTCGTCTGACATGATTCAGCTTCTCGACCTGCTGGGTCACCGCCTCTACGTGTCTCCGGCCAGTCAGGAGATCTTCGGTCGCAAGCCGTCCGATATGGTGGGCAGCCGTCCTGCGGACTTCATCATCGGTGATGACGCGTCGCGCGTCACAGCCTTGATCGCCGACCTTGCTGCCGGCTGCGGCGATCAGGCTCGCAGCGTCCACCAAATCCGCCAAGCGGCGGGATCTGCCATTTACGTCGAAGTCCAGTTCCGCCTCGTTCGCGACCGAGACACCGGTTCTCCGCGAGAGATCGTCTCGAGCGTCCGCGACATCACCGAGCGCGAAACTCTGCAGCGGACAAATGCTGAGGCGAACCAAAGTCTTCGTCAGGCCGAGAAGATAGCCCACCTCGGCCATTGGCGGGTCGAGCAGCCATCTGGTCGCCTGACCTGGTCAAACGAGGTGTTCTGCATTCATGGTCTCGACCCAGACACCTTCGAGCCAACCATCGAACAAGCGGTCGACTTGTACCATCCTGATGACCGGTCGGAGGTGGAGATGCTCGTGGCGACCGCAATCGCCTCTCGTCAGCCGTTTAGTTTCTCCTTGCGCATCGTACGCCCCGACGGAGAGGTGCGCGACGTGCTCTCGCAGGGGCTTTGCGAGATGGGCTCGGATGGCACTCTTGACGCTGTATTCGGGACCATCATGGACGTCACGGACCTGCGCGCAGCCGAGCGGGCCGCTACGGCGAGTGAGGCGCGTTATCGGCTACTCGCCGACAACACGACTGATATGATTACTCAGATGAGCCTTGAGGGGCAACGATTGTTCGTCTCGCCCGGCTCGCGCGACCTGCTGGGCTATGCGCCAGAGGAGTTGGTTGGTACGAGCCCAATCCAGACCGTGCACCCGGATGATGCTGCCGCACTGCGCGGCCTCTTGGCCGAACTCACGGGTGGGCAGCGGGACCGAGGCGTCATCGTCAATCGTCTACAGCACAAGGACGGCTCATGGATTTGGGTCGAGGCCTTGCTACACCCCTTGCGAGACGGCGCAGGCCTTGTAACGGGCTTCGTGGCCTCGGTGCGGGACGTCACGGACCGAAAACGTGCTCTTGATGCCCTTCAGGCAAGCGAGGGGCGCTATCGAGTCCTCGCGGAAGCTACGACGGACGTCATCACCCAGGTCGACACGTCGATGCGCCGCCAATACGTGTCACCGGCTTGTAAGCACCTCCTCGGGTTCGAGCCGGAGGAGATGCTCGGCCTGCGCCCTTCGAACAGCATCCATCCTGAGGATGCTCAGGCTGTACGGGAACTCGCAGCGAAGCTCATGGCGGGCGAAATCGAGAGCGGCCGCGTTGTCACGACCTACCGAACGTTGCACAAGCTAGGGCACTGGGTGTGGGTGGAGGCCGGGATGAACCTCACTCGAGACCCGGCCAACGGCGCACCCGTCTCACTGATCTGTTCACTGCGCGACGTCACGGTCAGACAGGAGGCCGCCCGCCAGATGGAGGTCGCCAGAGCCGCCGCCGAACACGCGGCCAGGGTCAAGGCCGACTTCGTCGCCAACATGAGCCATGAACTTCGAACGCCGCTGACCGGCATCCTAGGTGTGCATGATCTACTGAAACGCGATCCGGCGCTCGGCACGGCACAACGACGCCTTGTCGACATCGCCAGTGAGGCCGGGACCTCGCTGCTCGCCATCGTCAACGACGTCCTGGATTTCAGTAAGGCCGAAGCGGGAGAGTTGCGTCTCGAAGCCGTCCCGTTCGATCCGACCGCTATGGTAGAAAGCTGTCGCGACCTCGCCGCCAGGGGGATCGGCGAAAAGCCCGTTCTGATCCGGACCGATGCCGATGCGACACTGCCGCGGCGGCTTGTCGGAGACCCGGCGCGGCTGCGTCAGGTTCTTCTAAACCTCATGACAAACGCCGTGAAGTTTACGGACCGGGGCTACGTCGACCTGACCGTCACCTACCGCGCCGAGGACGGCGGACTGCGATTTGTCGTCTCCGATACCGGAGTTGGCGTTAGGCCCGAACAGCTCCCAACCCTTTTCGACCGGTTCACCCAAGCCGACACCTCGATTACCCGCCGCTATGGCGGCACCGGGCTCGGCCTCGCCATCTGCAAGAGCCTTGTTGATCTCATGGGTGGGAGAATCGGAGTAGAAGCAAATCCAGGGAGAGGCTCGAAGTTCTGGTTCGAAGTGCCGCTGCGCGTCTACGAGGGGCACGACGCTAAGCTGCAGCCGATCCTGGCCGCAACAGCGCCAAACTGTCGCTTGCTGCTGGCAGAGGACAACGCGATCAACGCCGAGATCATCGCGGCTATGCTGTGCTCTCGTGGATATGAGGTTGTAACGGTCGAAGACGGAGCAGCTGCTATCGAAGCTTGGCAGGGATCCGGGCCTTTTGATCTTTGCCTTATGGATGTCCAGATGCCGGTGATGGACGGGTTGACCGCGACAAGCGCCATTCGGGTCCGCGAGGCTTCGAAGGAAACACGTCCCCTGCCCATCGTCGGCCTGACGGCCAATGCTCTAGCCGAGGACGTCACCCGGTGTCTTGCGGCCGGAATGGATGCTCACGCAGCAAAGCCAATCGCATGGCCCGAACTGTTCCTACTGATCGAGCGGCTGACCGATGAAGACAAAATGCGGGCCGCACTTGCTGGCTGACGTCTCAACGAACCAACGGTTTCGAGACCGGTAATCGGAGCATGGCCGATTAGCCCAGGTGCTTAGTGCGCCGTTGCGATCCGAACGCCATTCCTGCCGTTGCGTTTGGCTTCGTACATGGCGGAATCAGCCACGGCGATCATGGCGGACATATCGCTATCAAAGTCGCGGCTCGACGCGACTCCAGCACTGAACCCCATTGAGAAGCTCTTTTCACCGGACCTGAACACAAGTCCATTAAAGGCGATGCGCAGGCGATCGATGACCGACGCGGCGTGACTCGCTGACGTGTCGAGCAGCACGAGACCAAACTCCTCTCCACCCAAACGCCCGACGATGTCGGCCCGGCGCAGTCCACCTCTTAAGAAACCGGCGAGCGCCCTCAATACGACGTCGCCCATCGCATGACCGTGGGTGTCGTTCACACCCTTGAAGTGATCCAAATCCAATGCCACGAAGGCCAGCTCCATTCCCGTGCGGATGCACCTCTCGAGTTCATTCGAGAACCGCTCCCGAAAACTGATGGGATTGTAGAGGCTGGTCAGGCGGTCGCGTTCGATCAAGGCTCGCGTTGACTTCGACCGCCGCGCTTTCTGACGGACGATATCGATCAAGCGTTGAGGTCTGACAGGTTTGAGAAGGAAATCATCGCCGCCGTTGCGTCTCGCCTCTAATTGGCGATCCTCGTCGCTCGAGGCCGAGAGAAAGACGATCGGTATCGAAACGAAACGCCGCGTCTGACGGATGGCCTCGGTCAGCTTGATACCGTCGATGTCCGGCATCTCCATGTCCATCAGTACCAGATCCGGTACCATGACCGACAGGGCCTCCAACACCAGTCTTGGATCAACGACGACCATCACCGTCACGCCGGCGGAGCGTAAAATGCCGGCGTGAATGTCAGCCGACATCTGGTCGTCATCGACGATCAGCACCGAGTTCGTTGCTTCTTCGGACTGGTCCGCGAGGTCTGACAGCCATTCGAAGATCTCGATCGGATTGATAGGCCTTTGGATCAGCGCGACAACGCCCGCAGCACGCACACTCAGGCGAAAGTCAATGTCGTCTCGCTCCGCGATTAAGATTATTGGCACCGCGTGCGACAACGTCCGGCAGCTCTCAAGCCAAGCGTCATCTCCTGACGACACAATCAGTGATGAGTGCTCGGGTCCAACTTGAGAAATGTTTTGCAACCGATCCACGGCGTAGCCGAAGCTCGTCAGCAGCTTGGTCAGGTAAGCTGAGTCGTCATCGGTTACGAACAGGGCGACGCGCGCGGTTACAGGCTCAAGGGTCTCCTGGCGCCCGCCGAGGTCGCCGTCAGCGTCAGCTGTCGTCAGTTCTGATGCGGTGAGTTGCTCGTCATGCAAGTTTTGAGGATTCATGCTTCATCCGGTTGAGCGACGACGTGCCAGTCTGCATGCGAGAGCGTTACATTGCCCACAACGACAGTCCGCATTTAGCTCATATCTTGACGCCAATACCGAGTAAGGACCCAAGGGGTAGGAAAGGGCGACTGACTATTGAGGCTTGCGGCGGCGCGACACATTTACGTGACGCTAAGGCAAAGCTGCGAACCTTAAAGCCGACCCAGGCTGCGCTGAGGAGAGCCGAAGGCCGCATGGAGACCGCATGAGCACGATTGACGAGGAACACCTTGGGGTCGTCATCGTCGACGATGACCCGATCTTTCGCGAAATCATCTGCGCGACACTTAGGAAGACGTCCCTCTTCGTCATTTTCGAGGCGGGATCCGGGGACGAGCTGGTCGCTCTCCTCAAGCAGCAGAGCATCGACTGCATCGTCCTTGACTACGATCTCGGCATGGAGACCGGGTTCACCGTCAAGCAACGGATCGAGGCCTCGTCCTCGGAGCGCGTGCCCATTGTCATGTTGACCGGGGACGGTCGCGAGAGCACCGCGATACGCGCGTTCCGTATGGGTGTCGCCGATTATGTGCCGAAACGCGGCCTCAATTCGGAAAACCTTATCCGGACGGTCCAGGACGCCGTCAGGCGCAGTCGAAGAGAGCGCTCCGAAGACGCGGACCGACGCCGCCTTCTCGCAGCTTCGTCGACCGACGCCACAACCGGCCTCGAGGGTCGAACGCGCTTGGACGAGCGTTTGAGGCTTCTCTACACGATGCCCGCTGGGTTGTGCTCCAACTACGGCCTGATTTTAATCGAGATCGCGGATTATGAAGGCCTTACAGGACGCTTCGGGTTCAAGGTGGCTGACCAAGCTCTCAAGGCGGTTGCGATAAAACTGTCGGCCCTGACGCGATCGGGCGATGTCTGCGGACGTTACGAGGATGGTACGTTCCTGGTCATAGCCGATGTTCAGGCCGATCAAGAACTCCTGTCTCGAATTTGCTCGAGATTCGCCGAACAGCTGGTCATGCGTTTGACGTCCGATACTGCCGATCTTCAACTCATGGTGCAGGTCGCCGCAGCTTTAGCGGCGCCGATTTCCAGCGAGGCGAAGTCGGTGGGAAGCTGGCATCCTGCACTCATGCCGGCCTCCCTAGCGATGGATGGAGGGCGTGGGTCAGCTATGCAGGTGACAATCGCGGCCGGCCCCGTGCGAGCATTGGAGCCCAGGGAGGAAAGTCGGGCTGTCAGCCCCATCGGCGGAAATTCCGAAGCCACTGCGTCGCGACCGGCTGCGGAGGAGTTTCGATCCGAGGACAGGCGCAAACACCCTCGCCAAAGAGTGTTTCGCAAGGGGCTGATCCATTTCATCGACAAGCCGTCGACCA
>JAYVMK010000393.1:0-3558 GCA_043758995.1 Lichenibacterium sp.
CTGTCACGCCACGCGAATAGCCGCTTGACGAAAGGGTTCTGCACGAATCACCGCTCGGGTCGCCTGTGTCGTTTTACGTACCTTTGCGTAAAAGAACCCCATGATGCCCTCCAGCATCCGCGCCACCTCAGGCGAGGCCAAGCGGTGGTAGCGGTGGCGACCCTGCTTCTCGACCGCGAGAAGCCCGGCAACTGTGAGCTGAGCTAGGTGCCCGCTCGCGGTTTGCGGGGAAACCTGCGCCGCACGCGCCAACTCGGTCGCGGACAGCGCACGTCCATCCAACAAAGCAGTCAGCATATTGGCCCGCGCCGGATCACCGACGAGCGCTGCAGTTTCGGCAAGGGCGTTGGTCGTTGGCATGAAGTTTATCGTAGCGCTCCCTGCTGACCGGTTACTTCGGTCGGGACCGTAGCACCTCGCCTCGCTGTCCAGGCATGTCTGCGCCCGAACCAATCCATTGAGGCTTCATGCAGAACGACAATGATCCAACTTCAACACAGCGCTCCTTTGGCTCGCCGAACCAGCGAACGCTACCAAGGCCGCCGGATACCGCAAGGACTCATATCCAGGCGATCCAATCCGATCGCGCGGCTCGTCTCACTCTAGGCATTGTATGCCTGGGTGTCCTTGTGGCTCAGCTCGATACGTCCATCGTCAACCTTGCAGTTCGGCCAATCGGGATAGGAACGGCAGCCAGCACGAGCGAACTGCAGTGGATCGTCGACAGCTACAACCTCGTCTATGCCTGTTTCCTTCTTACGGGTGGCGCACTCGGTGACCTCTACGGACGAAAGCGGCTTTTCGTAACCGGTCTGTGCGTCTTCACCCTCGGATCGCTCGCCTGTGGATTGGCGCCTGGTGTTGAAGCCCTTATCGCTGCCCGCGCCTTGACCGGGCTGGGAGCCGCCTTGGAGCTTCCAGTGTCGCTCGCCATTCTCGCTCACAGCTTTCCAGATCCGGTCAAAAGAGCCCGCGCCATCGGCATATGGGCCAGTTGCAACGGCCTGGCACTCGCCGTCGGCCCAACCCTAGGTGGTCTGCTCGTCGATACCCAGGGTTGGCGGTCGATCTTTTTGCTGGTCGTCCCCGTGTGCGCACTGGCCGTTGCGGCTGCGCTGCGGTTCGTTTCGGAATCGTCGAACCGCGAAGGGCGCAGCCTCGACCTGCCCGGACAAGCGCTCGCGGCTTGCACGATCGGCGCTCTTGTCTTCGCGGTCATCGAGGGTCCGGGATACGGCTGGGCGTCTTGGCCGACGATCTTTCTTCTGGGAGGCAGTCTCCTGTCCGCGCTGGCATTCCTTGTCGTTGAGCGGCGCACGGGTGCCGCGGCCCTCGTTCCGCTGGATATCTTCCGAAGCAAACCGTTTTCGGCATCGATCGCCATCGCAGTGCTGATGACCTTTGGCATGTATGCCATGCTTTTCCTCGCACCGATCTACCTTCAGGGTGCCCGCGGCGGCACCGCGCTTGAGGCCGGCGTCGAGTTGCTTCCGATGTCCCTGACCTTCTTCTTCGTCTCGCAACGTGCAGGCTCGCTCGCGGCAGGTATTGGACCACGCGTCGTGATGACCGCAGGTCTCGTCCTCATGTCTGGGGGCTTGTTAGCCTTGTCCTTTGTCGCAGCCGATACGTCGATATGGCTTATAGGTACGGCATTTCTTGCGATTGGGGCCGGGCTTGGCCTGAACGGCGGGCCAGTGATGGCCGTCGCGATCGCGAGCGTGACGCCAGGACGGGCGGGAACGGCGTCCGGCGTGGGTAACACAGCCCGCATCATGGGTGCGACCCTTGGCGTCGCCGTGCTCGGCGCGGTTTTTGCGGCTTACGCCGGTGCCAGAGGCGTGGACGGCAGCGCAGGGACTGCGACGCTTGATGGTATGCTTGCTGGCCTGCGAGCCGCTTTTCGCGCCGGCGCGGCCGGTGAAGCCTTGGGAGCGCTCATCGCATTCGCGTTCGTGCGTCACGACTCACTTCGTCCGCCAGATGCAGTTCGTGTCTGATCATGAATTGAGTTGAGCCCGGTCGAGGTGCCTGTCCGTCAAACCACCATTGAGCGGAAACCGGCCTGATGTCCGCAAATCTGGGCTACGCATGCTAATGTGGACACAATAGTTGGCGGACGGGAAAGCGGACAAGCACGCGCGAGCGGGCGGTGGACCTGTAAACCTTTGCTTGTTGGCGGTCGTGACGGCCTTGTCAGAGGCGCGGTGACCTGCCCATCCGGGCTCTGGCGCCGCGCGGAGAGCCATTCACGACTAGGGTTCCTTGACGCAAAGGTACGTAAAGCGACATCAGGTTAACGATAAATCATGTGAAATCAATATAGTAGGCCAGTTCCAAGAGTCCCATTGGGCGGCTTGATTGAAGGTCGAATCTCGCGAGGCAGGCGTCCGCCAGAACTGGGGAGCCCTACCCCCGGTGAAGAAGACCTTGCATGGCGGCATGGTATTGGCTCGCGGCCGTCCTCAGAGCGCACCCACCGGGCCTGTCACGCCACGCGAATAGCCGCTTGACGAAAGGGTTCTGCACGAATCACCGCGCGGGTCGCCTGTGTCGTTTTACGTACCTTTGCTTAAAAGAACCTCGCGTGAAGAAACCGACGCACGCGGAATTCCGGCTTCGTGTCCTTGTTGCGAACCAGCGCCATTTGTCTGCTGCCGGCGGGATCGACAGGCATGCGGACTCACTCCGGAGAGAAGCCACGAATCGAAACTCAGGGCTTAGGACAGTCGTTTCACTCCAGCACACCCGAGGCTTCCGCCTCGCGTGCGAGGCGTTCCGCTGTTTCCGCGTCCGCCGTGGCCGCCCGTTGCCCAAACGCCGCCAGCACGGCGCCAATCACGTCCTCCTGGCGGTTGAAGATTGTCATCCCAGGCAAATGGGCCTGGATACGCGCCATGACCGTTTCGGGAGTGCCCTGATCGGGAAATGGCTCGCCATTCTCATCCAGACCTGTCGCCCAGTCGCGCCCTGGGTGCAGCACGTCCCATGGTGACTTGGGATGCT
Organism: Lichenibacterium sp.; assembly: GCA_043758995.1. Classification (GTDB taxonomy): domain Bacteria; phylum Pseudomonadota; class Alphaproteobacteria; order Rhizobiales; family Beijerinckiaceae; genus Lichenihabitans. The sequence goes on from JAYVMK010000393.1 coordinate 3,007, forward strand.
TCCTCTGAATGTCGCCATGTTTGGATATGCCATAGGCCACATTGAAATCGCTGTTCCAGATCGGGCGAAACAGGTTGATTAGCCGAGATTCGGCCGTTAGCTGGACGCCTGGCGCGCAAACCAGTTTGCGGCAATCGAAGTCCGTCAGGCGCAAAGGATACAAGCCCGCATCCGCCAGGACTTCGGCGTGCGCGGCGGCGTAGTTCGTCACCATCGTCACCTGCCTGCGGTGATCGAGGAGGCGACCGCTGAGCGTCGTGCCATGTGAGCGCACATCGGCAAGCGCGGTACGCGGTGGGTCGGCTTTTCCAACATAAATCGGGGTTTCTTTCCCGCTGACTGCGGCATAAGCCGGATGATCCCCACGGTAATAAAGCGCATACACACCAGCACCGTATTCAGGGATGATGTTGGCCAACGGGACTTTGTCTTGGGCCACCAAGGCGAGAACGACCGTCCAGGCGGCCACATTATGATCAGTCGGATCGAATACGTTCTCCGGCATAGGCACTGGATCAAGCGCCGAGTGGAAAGTGCGAGCGGCGATCTCCA
>JAYVMK010000394.1:0-7865 GCA_043758995.1 Lichenibacterium sp.
GGCGCGGCATCGGCATCTCCTGCCGAAAGCGTTCCGGGATCCTTCTATTACGGGCGAGGCGCCGCGACCGCCCCGGGAGCGGCGAGCCCGCACGATCACGTTCGGTTCGCCTTCGATACCGGAACCGTCATCACCTACAACGACCCACGGCGCTTCGGCTTCATGCTGCTCGTGGATCCGGGCGGCTTCGGTAGCCATCCGCTGTTCCGCGACATCGGTATCGAGCCGCTCAGCGACGGCTTCGACGCCCGCGTGCTGGCGCGGCTGATGGCCGGCAAGGCGGCACCGCTCAAAGCCGCGCTGCTCGATCAGCGGCTCATTGCGGGGCTGGGCAATATCTATGTCTGCGAGGCGCTGCATCGCGCCGGCCTGTCGCCGCGCCGGGCCGCCGGGACGCTGGCCCGGGCGGACGGCGCACCCACGGCGCGTGCGATGCGGCTGGCCGGGGCTATCAGGATGGTACTCGACGAGGCCGTCGCGGCAGGCGGATCGACCCTGAAGGACTATCGCCACACCGACGGCGAGCTCGGCACCTTCCAGCACGGCTTCCGCGCCTACGATCGCGAAGACGAAGCCTGTCCCAATCCGGGTTGCCGGGGCATGATCACCCGCATCGTCCAGTCGGGCCGCTCGACGTTTTTCTGCGGCCAGTGCCAGAGGTGATGGCGGGTTGCGAGCCTCAGTGGCCGTGCTCGATCCGGGCATAGACCTGTTCGGTGAACAGGAACATCTGCGAGCCGATGAAGGAGGCCGTCAGCGTCAGCACGACCAGCATGGCGACGATCTTCGGCACGAAGGTCAGGGTCGCCTCCTGGATCTGGGTCAGCGCCTGGAACAGGGCCACGGCGATCCCCACCACCATGGCGGTGGCGATCGCAGGCCCGGACGCCAAAACGATGGTCCAGATGGTGCTCTGCAGAAGTCCCAGGGCGTCGGCTTCGTTCACGCCGTCGTTCCCGTCGTGGGGAGGGTCGGCGCGCTGATCGTCACCGTGTTGTCGAGCGTCATGCTCTTGCCGGTGCTGAGCGTCGCCGTGACGCTTCCGTCGCTGCCGAGGCTCACCGACTGCACGGTTCCGGTCACGGATCCGTCCGAGGACGTCGCCACCTTGCCGATCGCGCCCTCCGCCTGCGTCAGGGAGGATTGCGTCAGCATCGAATCGAGTTTCGTGTTGGTCAGGATGCCCTGCTGCACGCTCGACATCTGCGAGATCTGGGCAAGATACTGGGACGGATCGGTAGGGCTCGTCGGATCCTGGTTCTTCATCTCGGCGATCATCAGCTGAAGGAACGAGTTGAAGTTCAGCGTTGCGGCCGCGGCGGTCGAGGCCGTCGTGGCGGAATTGGTCGACGACGAGGAAGACGACGAGTTGGTAGAGGCTGTGGTGGCGGGGACGGTCGTCATGGATGGGTCTTCCCGTTCGGGTTCCGCACAGGTCTAGAGGCCAGGCCCTGTGCGGGGCTTGCCGGGGCTCCGCGCCGTATCGACACGGGCTCGCGTCCGGCGCCAGCTTCGCCGAGAGCGGCCTCAGCAGGCCGTGGCGAGCCGTGGCGCTTCGACGGGCGTGGGCTTGATGCGCACGGTGGCCTCGTGGGCGCGACCGGTGAGCGCGGCCTCGACCGGCAACAGCCCGCGGATCACCTTGAGAGCCTCGAATTGACGACCGCGACCCACCAGGGCGAGCACTTTGTCGATGCCATCGAGGATCGTGCGATCCGCATAGACCTTGGCCATGGCGGCGCACTGGCTCGAGAACATGGCGCGGTTCTCGGAGCGCTCGCGCGCCTCCATCAGCATCAGCTGCACGATGAAGTAGAGCTGACGCAGCGGAGTCGTGGCATCCCGCTCGAGCATGACATGGGCTTCGAGGAGGAACACGGCGTCGTTCAAAAGCTCGATGGACGTCTTGCGATCCATCTTGAGCACGGCACCGTTGATGTAGATCTTCTCGTTGGCGCGGAGCGTGATGTGCATCGGAGCGCCTCAGTTCAGGCCGTCGCGGACAATGCCGCAGATCTCGGCGACGGCGACCAGATCGCGGGACCGACCCGACATGATGCGGGAACATTCCGCCATGATGCCGAGACCGATCGAGATCAGGTCGGCCTTGAGCTGGTCCGGCATGGCGTTGCCGGGATGGGCGAGATCCTTGATGAAGACGGCCCAGAGTTCTGTGGTGAAATCCAGCGCGCGCGTGACGTCGAGAGAGCCGGGGTCGGAGTCGGCCGCATGGGTGAGAAGCGCGACGGCCTTGTCGAGCAACTGATGCTCGCGGGCGCGGGCATCGTCGGCATCGTCGGCCAGGATGTCGGCATAGGAGTATTGGTACATCTACGATCCTTCGGCGGGGCGAATCACATGTTTCCAGAGCCTTCGTCCGCCAGCGGACGCGCTCCTTCCCTCAAGCTCGGCCGGACGGCAGCAGCCTTCCGGTCCGGAAACGGATCACTTGAGATAGTTGACCAGGCTCAGCTGCTGGAGCTGAGACGTGATTTCGTAGGAGGCCTGGATCTGGGTCTGCAGACCTGAGATCTTTGTCGACAGGAGAGACGGATCGACCGACACCATGTTGGTCGACTGGGTCATCAAGTAGTCGATCTGGCTCGACATCCTGTCGTTGGCGTTCGACACCGCCGTCTGCGACAGGCCGATGCCGGCCTGGGCGCTGGTCAGCCCGGCGATGGCGCTGGTCACGAGCTTGCTCGCCGACGCCACGACGGCCTGACCGGCGTCGCTGTTGAAGTTCGCCCCGCCGAACTCCTTGACCATCGTGTAGGCTTGGGCGAGCTGCCGGAAGGCGTCGGAATTGGCGCTGACCGAGGTGGGCACCGTCTCTGTCGTCGAGATCTGCGCCGTCTGCACCGTCGAGGACGCCGCCGACCACGTCCCCTGGTAATTGGTGCTGCTGAACAGGTTGGCGAAGGCTCCGTCGAGATAGGTCTGCATGGCGGCGCCGCTGATGGTGCTGGCCGACGCCGAACTCTGGGTGGTGCCGGAAAACGCCGTGGTGAAGCTTTGATTGACCTGCGTCTCGGCGGTGGATCCCGCATAGGTCGTCATGGGGGCGACGCCCGAATTGATGCCGCCGAAGATGGAATTGCCATCGACCGTGGTGTTCAGCGACGCCGTCAGGGCGTTGAGATTGGCGCCCGCCGTGGTGACGAGCGTTCCCGCCACGGCGCCCGCCCCCGAGGACTGGGTCAGCGACGCGAGGAAACTCGTGGCCGTGGTGCGCAGCGCGTCCAACGTGGAATTGGCCGTCGTCAGCGTGGTCGAGGTGGTGTTGTTCGAATCCGTGATGGCCTGAAGACGGCTCTGCTGCGTGTTCAGCGAAATGTAGCCGCCGGTCGCGCTGCCGAGACCGAGACCGATGTCGGCGAGCTTGCCGCTCGACAGTTCCACCTGGGCTGTCGACAGCGCCGCCTGGGCCTGCGCCACGGCGAGGCGCGGCGCGGTCGTCAGGGCATAGGACGAGATGCTGGTCATGGCGGATTTCCGGTTCGCGTCAGTTCACGGCCGACAACAAGGAGTCGAGCATCGACTTGACCGTGGTCATGAGTTCCGCCGAGGCTTGGTACGAATGTTCGAGGTCCAGCATCTTGGAGAGCTGTTCGTCGAGGTTGACCCCTGTGACGCTGGACAGGTTTGTGGTGGTCTGCGTCACAAGGGCGGTCTTGTTGGTCGAGGTCGTCGAGGCCGCCTGACGCGTCGTCTCGAGCCAGGAGACCGAGGAACTCGCGTAGGTGGCGAGGGTGCCCGACGCGACGCCACCCGAGGCCGGATTGAAGCTTTGCGTGGTGCCGAGCTTGGTCAGGAGCGCATTGAGCTGGGTGGAATATCCGGCCGCACCCGTCGAATTGGCGGTGTAGGCGGTATTGGTTCCCGCATTGATGCCGCCGTCGCGCAGCAGCGTGACCTTGCCGCCCTGGCTCGGATCGACCGCGGCCGAGACCGTGAGCGACGCCGCCAGACCGGTGGCGGAGGTCGGGATGGCGCTCGACGACCCGTTCGTGAAGAGACCCGCGATGGTGGGGTTGCCCGCGCCGGTCTGGTCGGATTCGGAGAAGGTGGCGATCAGCCCGTGGGCGATCTGATCGAGTTGGTTGCCGTAGGCGACCGCGGTCGTGTCGCGCAGCTGAGCGAGGCCGGCGATCTTGCCGCTCTTCGACGCCATGGTGGCGTTCGCCCCCGTGACGGCGACGCCATCGACCGTGACGGCACCGCCGACCGTCGAGGAGGAAAAGCCAGGGGTCGGCGTGAAGGCGACTGTGCGGGCCGAGCCCTGGAAGAGGGTCGCGCCACCGTCCGTGTAGATGCCGAGGGAGCCGTTGCCGGCGTCCGCCGTGCTGATGCCGATCTGGGAGGACAGCGACTGCAGGATGGCGTTACGCGCGTCGATCGCGTCGGTGGCATCCGTGCCGGCGACAGTGGCATTCGTTACCGCCGTATTGGCGGCGCCGAACTGGCCGAGCAGCGAATTGATCGTCGCCACCGATGTCGCCATGGCGCTGTCGGCCTGCTCGCGCACGCCCTGGACGGTGGCCGACGCGGTGTTCAGGTTGGAAGCCAGCGTCTTGGCGGCCGTGACGGCCGCCGTGCCCAGCGTGGCATTGGAGGGCGAGGCTGCATATTGCTGCAGCGCATTCGTCATATTGCCGAGCAACGTCGCCAGCGAAGTGTCGGTCGAGGTCCCGTCGGTCGCGGTGGTGTTGGAGAGGCCGAGCGACTGTTCCAACGTGCCGAGCCCATCGGACAGGGCCGACGCCGAGGCGGCGTCCGAATTGGCCGAGAGCAGGTTCGAGAAGAGCGCCGTGTCGGTGGAACTCCGAATGCCGGCGAGCTTGACGCCACCGCCGAGCATCGTCTCGAGGACGCCGGTCTTGGTCGAGTAGTTGGGGTCGTTGACGCCCGCAATGTTGCGCGACACGATCGTCGACAGCGCGGCATTGGTGGACAGTGCCGACTGAGCGATATTGAGTGTTGTCGACAGAGACATGACAGGATCCTGGAACAATATCGTCCGAGCTCACGCGCCTTCGCGACCCGCGTAGGCGCCGAAGGCGCGCCGATGATCAGCCGCTAAGCTGCGACACGACCTTGAGCAGGTCCGAACTTGCTTGGATGATTTTCGAGTCAGCTTCGTAGGAGCGCTGGGCCGAGATCATGTTGGTGAGTTCGGTCGCCAGATCGACTGTGGAATTCTCGAGCGTGCTTGAGTTGATCTTACCGAGCGATCCCGTGGTGGCGGTACCGATGGTCATACCGCCCGAGGCGAGGCTCGGCTCGTAGACGTTGCCCGGGAGTGCCGTGAGATTGTCCTCGCTCGGCACGTCGGCCAGCGGAATGCGGTAGGTCGCCTGCTGAACGCCGTTGGCATAGACCGACGTGATGGTGCCGTCCGTGCCGATCGTGACATGGTCGAGCTTGGACGGTGCGCTGCCGTTGACGGTGGCGCTCGTCACGTTGAAGCCCGAGGCGAGTTGGGTCGACTGGCTGACGTCGAGGCTGAGTGACTTGCCCCCGGGGATCGGGACCGTCAGGGCCAGCGGGCTCGTGGTTCCACCCACCGATGTCAGCTTGCCGGTCGTATTGCTGTAGACCAGGGTCTGATCGCTGAGCGCCACACCCGTGTACGGAAAGCCCCCGCCGGCGGCCGCATTGGCCTGATTGTAGGTCGTGGCCTGCCAAGTGCCGTCGGCTGTCTTGCTCAGGTAGACATCGAGCGTGACTTGATTTCCCAGGTCGTCGTAGGTGGCGACCGACGTCTTGGACGTGTATGTGCTGGCCGCCGAATTGGCTGACGGAAGCGGGCCCGCCACAGCCGTGGCATTGGACGACACGTTGAATACCATGGAACCCGAGGTCGTCGGGTTGGCGGTGAGCGCCTGACGGGACAGATTGACGACCTGGAGTCCGCCGGTTCCGTTGGCGGTGGCCGACGATCCATCCGTCAGATTGTAGCCCATCAGCGAGTAACCCGCCGTATTGACGAGGTTACCGTCAGGGTCCGGCACGAAGGAGCCCGCTCGGGTCAGTGCCGTCGCGCCATCGGCCCCCTGGACCACGAAGAAGCCGTTACCTTGAATTTCGAGGTCGGTGACCGACTGCGTCGCCGTCGTGGTGCCTTGGACGGCGATCCCGTATCGAACCTGGGTCTGAACACCGCCGGCCGAATAGCTACCGGGCGACTGGGTACCCAGCAACGTCGAGAAGGCCGTGGACGCCTCCTTGTAACCGGAGGTCGAGGAGTTAGCGATATTGTCGCCGATGGTGCTGAGGTAATTGGCCTGGGCCGCCATACCGGAAACGCCGGTGTTGAGGGTTCCGAACAGACTCATGGGTGAACGACCTTCGCGTCATCATGGCGGGATTCGGCCAGAGGCGAAGAATGGTGATTCTCGCCGGCCTCGTTGACCTTCACACCATGCCGAAGAAGGGATTATTTAAAGTTAACGGCAGAAAAATTCCGGTTGCAATGCAGCGCTCATGCGGACGGCACGCCGCAGAAGCTACGGGCGTTATCGGTCCAAGAGCCGAAGCCGCTATTGACCATCTTCTTGATCACGCCACACACATATTGTTTCTGCGCAGCATTGTTGTTCGGACCCGCGTTGTAACGCGCGACGGCGAGGGTCCAGGTCTTCTCTCTTGTCTTGAGCTCTCGAAGGAACCGCGCCGCATAGTCGACATTGTGCGCCGGATCGAACATTTCCGTCACCGATGCGAAGTTCTTGCCGTGCCATCGGTAGTTAATCTGCATGCAGCCGATGTCGATCAGCGAGGCCCCGCGTCTGTGGGCTGCTTCGAAAGTGGCAAGCGCATCGGACAAGGTGGCATTGGGGGCCGCCCGGCCCTCGATGTTCATCGTGTAAGGCTGCAGCCCGTCGCGACCGCCCGTCTCGAGCAGGCCCACGGCATAGAAGACAGCCAGCGGAATATCGTAGCGCTTGGCGGCCGCGGCGACCTGGGCCTCGCAAATATGTGCTCCCGTCGGCCCAGATTGCGCCGTCGGGGTGCCCCGAACCGGGACCGTGGTGGACAACGAGCCCGCCTGGGCCGGCTGCGCTGCCGCGAGAGCAGCGACCAGGAGGAAGCGCCGGCTAGACATAGAGGGCTCCGGTCCGTGTCGCGTCAGGGATCGCCACACCGGCGTCGGCGGCATCGTCGCGCGCCACTAGAGGCGACGGGCGAGGGTCGCGGCGGCGGTGGCCGCCCGACGGATCGCCCGAGGCCGAGGCGCTCCCACGACCGTCGGGCAAGGTGCCTTGCTGGCCATGGGGCGTCGAAGAGTTAGGTGCTGCGGACCTCGCATCGGCGGTCCCCCGCTCCAGCGTCAGACCGTCTCCGGACAGGCCGGCGGACGCAACGGCGGCGCTGAGAACATGGCGGTCGCGGTTCAGGACATCCAGCGTATGGGCATCCGAGACCGTGATCGCGACATCCACCTTGCCGCCCGTCATCTTGAGGCGGATCGAGACGCTGCCGAGGTGCTCCGGATCGAGCTTGATCACGATCTCCCGGCCGCCATCGGGCAGGGTCCGCACGGTGCCGACCGTGTCGGCCGAACTCGCTTGCGCAATCGCCGGCGCGGCCGAATTCACAGGCGCCGCGGCACCGTCGGCCGCCGTGCCGGCGAGCGACGACAGGGCTGCGGCGACCTGCTGGCTCGCCGAGGCGAGTTGACCCGCTGCCGTGAGATCCGTTGTGGCGGCCTGGGCGCCGATGATGGCGAGGCCCGAGGTCGTTGCGGCCGTGTCCTGGGTCGCGAGATCTTGAGCCTTGAGATCCCGAGCCGATCCGCTCGAGTCGGACGTCTCGCGGTCCTCGCTGTTCGCGTCGGTCCCAGTCCCGGTCGCCACGATGCC
>JAYVMK010000395.1:0-2246 GCA_043758995.1 Lichenibacterium sp.
GCTCGGGTTCTGCTTCGGACTTTTAAACGTTAACGAAAGGTAAAATAGGGTCGTCCAAGGCCCGATCTGCAACCTCATCGGGAGTCTGCGACAAGCCCCACCTGGCGGGCCAGCTTGGTACGCCTGCGGAGGATATCGAGAGCTATGCGTTTGCCGGCCGCTCGGGACGACGGCATCGACAGCTTGTTCTCGATCGTCTGGCGGTCGGCACCTTCGATGAGGCGGCCGAGGCGGCGTTTCGCTCGTGGCTGCTGTCGGACATGCTTCCACGCGAGCTGGCGCCGTCTACGCTCGAGGACGAGATCACCGGGTGGTTCGTCCAGGGCGCCAGGAAACGCAGGAGACGGGCGCGACGGCTCATGACGGACACGCCTTCAAGCGAGCGACCTCGACAAGGCCGGGGCAGCGGCGAGCCCACCAGCGCGCCGAGCGCGAGGCCTTGGCGCGAACGGACGTGGGCTTGGCGATGCCGACCCCGTCCATGGTGACGATGTAGCGGCGGGTCACAGCCGAACCCCAAGGGCAGCGGCGCGGGCATCCACCGACGCAACAGCGGCAAGGTGGCTGGGAAGACTGTCGATCATCGAGGCGCACATCCGATCGTGGCGCAGCTCGGCGACGAGCAACGCCGTCCGGTTGTTGAGGGAATGAGCCGCGGCCTGTTCGGCATCGCGGGCAGCGCACCAGCGCTGGGTCTGCGCCGTCGACCACGCGGACCTTAGGGCGTTCCGCAGAGCCGTCTTGTAGCGGCGAAACTGCCCATGGCTTGATGCCCGAGCAACGTCGTCGCGGGCCAGGTCATGCGCTAGGGCCATGATGGCGCGGCCATCGTAGCGGCCAGCGGCAGTCAGGAGATGTGGACGAGCCGTGCGGGACAACCGCGCGGCGGGGGTAATCAGCAAAGTGAAAGAGCGTCGTTCATAGCTGCATCCGGTTTTTTATCGATAGATCTGTTCCTAAGAGACGTTTTGGATAGGTCAAGCGTTATCGGATCGAATTGACGAATATCGACGCATCAGGCTAGATGCACATCATGATGACCTCTGCCCAATCGCGCGCGGCCCGCGGCCTCCTCGGATGGACCCAGGCTGACTTGGCCGGCGCAGCGAAAGTTGGCGTCGTGACCGTGCGCCAATTCGAAGGCGGCAACGCTGAGCCCCGGTCTTCAACCCTCACCGTGATGCGACAGGCCCTCGAGGCTGCTGGCGTAATCTTCATCCCGGAGGACCGCCACGGGCCTGGGGTACGTCTTGAGCACACAGCGGCCTTCGAGGAAGCGCTGGCGTCGCTCGTCCGCACACTCGAGAATGATGCCGACCTCAGCCGTATCGAGGTCATTGTCGCCGGTTTCTCGGACGAGGACCGTGGCGTGCTGGCGACAGCTTTCAGGAACCGTGTGTGGGGAGGCTCCAGGCGCGAGGCAGACCCACGTGGCTGCGAGATCCAGGATCGCCTCACACGGACGGGCGGCTTCCAGGCATGACTACCATTACGGGCGTGAGAATGCGGAGCAGCGTGGGCTGATGTGGTACCTGCGACATCTATTACCCCCCTCCCGCCTGCAAGGCGCCGGCGGGTCATTCCGATGACTCGGTACCGGCGAAAACTGATGGAGGCGGCATCCGCACTGGTGGCCGAGGGCGACCTTGAGCAGCGTTTGGCTCATGTTGCGGATTGCCTTCTTCAAGTCGACGATCGCCACGTACCACCAGCCGCTTTGAACGCATTCGTACGGGTTCGAAATACCGTGATCGCCGTGCCGAGGGTTCTACGAGACGGCATAATTCCGAGAGACGTCGGCAAGCAAAACGCAAAGGCAGCGGCGCTCGGCGTGCTGGATCTTCTCGTCACAGAGTTGGGTGGGCTATGAGCGGATTCGGCCGCTTCTCGGTCGCTGCCGGTCTTAGGGATGCGAATTGACATGCTGACTGGACTGCAGATCAGCGAGGCCAGGTCCTTGCTCGGTTGGTCCCGTGCAGAACTCAGTCAGGCTGCCTTCCTGAAATTGGATGTGATCGACCGAGCCGAAGAACGTGATGGCAACGCACTGCTTGCCTACGCAGACGAAAGCGCAATCCGCAGAGTGTGCGGGCGGGCTGGTGTCGAGTTCATCGACCATCCGCCGGGTGCCCGACTTGAGCTGGCGGCCAGGGTAGCGGGGCGTGTCGCAAACTTCTGACGTTGATGGTTCGTTAGCCACGACGGCCGATTTTGCCGCCTCCTATCTGGAGGCCGTCATGATCCTG
>JAYVMK010000396.1:0-2349 GCA_043758995.1 Lichenibacterium sp.
AAGGGTGTCAGCGTCAGGGCGCCATCGTGACCGGCCTCGGCCGTCACCGGGGCCGCGGCAACGGGTGCGATCCGCACCGCGAAGCGGAGCGCCGGGTCGTAGTCGAAGTAGGGAAGTGAGGAGAAGCGACCCCGGGTTGCGGAGTCGATCGGCGACTGCGGATGCTGTCGGAACAGCCCGTCGCGGGTCTCTCGCCACAGCGTCCAGGCCCTGTGCGGATCGCGCTCGGCTCGCACGGCGCCATAGAGGTCGGACACGCGTCGCCGCCAATCCCACAGAGCCGGATAGCCGCCGGTCTCATCTCCGGCAGCCTCAGACATCGACATCGCAGATCCCTCTTTCATCCTCGTTGGCGTGGAGATGGGGCTCAGGCGACGGTTTGGCAGCGGCGGCGCGCTGCTGCCGCGCGGATTTCACGAGCCGCTCCCGTAGCGATGCCGCGCCGTAGCGCCGGCTTGCCCCCTAAATGTGATAGGTCAGATCGTCCATGACCATGGCGGCACGGCGGCGCATTTCGGCGACGGAGGTGCCATCCAGCAGCTTGGCGGAGAGGTCACGAACCTCCGTCATCAGGAGGCGCACCGAGCAGCTCTGGACATCACTGCAATCGTCGCAGGGGCGGTAGCGGGTGCGGCTCGCGCAGCCGATGGGTGCCAACGGTCCGTCGAGCGCCCGGATCGCGGCCCCCGCCATGATCTCGGAGGGCGGCAGGGCCAGACGGTAGCCGCCGTTCTTGCCCTTGCGCGCCACGATGAGGCCAGCGTTGCGCAGATCGCCCAGGATCGCGTCGAGGAACTTCTTCGGAATGGCCTCCGCGGTGGCGATTTCCAAAGATTGCGCCGTCGTACCCGGCTCGAGTCCGGCCAGATGCACCAGAGCCTTGAGGCCGTATTTTCCCTTATTGGTCAGCATTGCAGTCCGCGGGTCACCAGGGCGCGGCCGCACCGGCGGCGGGCCACAGCATCGCCGCGTCGGCGATTGTCAGTTCATCTATAGCGACAGGATGCGGCGCGCGGAAGCGCCCCGCTGACCCAGGTGCGCCCCTGTCATGGTCTTAGCCGATGTCGGCCTGGAGTGCGGAAGGCTCGCCATGGCCACGCCGGGCAAAGAGGCGCTTCAGGGTGCCCCAGAGGCTCGCGCCGTCGTCCCGCTGGTTCAACGGAATGCCGGTGTCGGGATCGCTTTCGGAAGGCTCGGTAGGGCTCTGGTCCGAACCGAGGACCATGGCCTCGGGCCAAAAGAAGGTGGCAGCCAACATGTCGACCGTCATGGCATCCTCCGATGCTGAACCGGCTTGGCCGGCCCAGACCAGCAGCATGGATCGTGCCAGGCCCTTCGTCGAGTCGGCCGGTCTCGATCCACGGCTCATCGGATCAGGCGCGGGCGTCCGCGTGCCGGAGGAGGCGATCGAGCTCGGCCAGTTGGTCGTGATGAAGGAGGGTGACGCCGGTCGACTGCGCGAGCTGGCGGGCCGACCGGGTGAAACTGGCATTCGAGACGACCGCCGCGCGGTCTCCCGCATGGAAGCCGAGCGCCGCATGCGCTTCCTGAACGGCCTTGTTGCCGACGGGCTTCGAGTAGAACTTGCACTGGATGATCACGCGGCAGCCACCGGCCTCCGCGATGAGATCGGCTCCCTGGTCGCCCGTCACGGGCGTCGTCTCGACCTTCCAGCCCCGGGCCTGGAGCAGGTTGCGGCACAGGGTTTCGTAATGTTCGCCCGAGATGATGTCGGCATCGGCAATGGGCCCCGTCGCCTCGTCGCGCGCATGTAGCGTCGCGAGAAGCGTGCGGGTCAGCGTCGACCAGAGGGGCGTGCCCTTCCGCGCCTTCCTCGTATCGAGTCCGCGGGCGCGCGCCTCGCGCAGGATGACGTTGGCGATGAAATAATCGACGTGGTCGATCCAGGGCTGCAGCTCGTAATTGCCGTAGCCGTCGTGGATGACCAGTTGCTTCTGCTTGACGCCGAGCAGCCGCGCATAACGCTGCGTCACCTCACGGGCGACTGCGACGAGGCGTGCCCGTCGGCGCAGGATCCACCACAGATAGACGATCAGCGCTGCACAGAGTCCGGCCCCGATGAGCCCCGCGATCTCTGCCCATCCTCCGCGCATCCAGCTCGCTCACCCTCGATCGACCGCCAGCATCGTGCAGGGCCGAAGCGGTATGCATCGATTCAGCCCCGGCATCCACTCACTCGGCAGCGGTGATCATGCGCTGCTCGCCTTCCTTGGCGGGAAAGATGCAGGTCACGACCGTGCCTTCGCCCGGAGCGGAATCGACCAGCACCTCGCCGTGGTGAAGTTCGACCAGCGATTTCACGATCGACAGGCCGAGCCCGACGCCGCG
>JAYVMK010000397.1:0-3628 GCA_043758995.1 Lichenibacterium sp.
GGAGATCTGGCACGAAGGCGAGTCCCATGGAGACCTGCTGGGGCCTTGGTCTGTGCGTTGGACGGTCCAAACATCCTGATCGACAGGCGGGCGCCAAGAGCGCCCACGTCCGCGCCGCAAGGTGCGTCGCACTCCATGGGCGTGGGACGGCGCCCACAGGCTCGCGACCTCTGCCGGTGAACCTGTAGCCGGTCTCGCGCCTTTACCGTCCGCCATCTCATCGAGGATCATGCCTGTGACGCCCCGCGCCACCTACCGCCTACAATTCACCCCCGAGTTCGGCTTCGACGCCGCGGCGGGGCTCGCGCCATACCTCGCCAAGCTGGGCGTCAGCCACCTCTATGCCTCGCCCTACCTCAAGGCCCGGCCGGGCTCGACGCATGGCTACGACATCACCGACCATAACGTCTTCAACCCCGAACTCGGCGGGTCCCCGGGCTTCGCCCGCATGTCGGCGGCGCTGAAGGCCAAAGGCCTGAAGCAGATTCTCGATTTCGTGCCCAATCACATGGGCGTAGGAGGTGCCGACAACCCGTTCTGGCTCGATGTGCTGGAGTGGGGACCGGACTCGGCCTACGCGGGATGGTTCGATATCGATTGGGATAGCGACCAGGCTTACCTTCACGACAAGCTGCTGGTGCCTGTCCTGGGAGGACAGTTCGGTGTCGAACTCGCCGAGGGCAGGCTGGTCCTGAAGTTCGATGCCGCGACCGGCTCTTTCGCGGTCTGGGCGTACGACACGCATATGCTGCCGATCTGCCCCGTTCACTACGGCGAGATCCTCGGCGACGACGACGAAGCCCTGGACCGGATCGGTGACGGATTCTCAGGTCTTCCGGCTTGGCGACCGCAGGTGCTCCGCCGCGCCGAGAGCCTCAAAGCCGACCTCGTCGAAACCGTTCGCGAGCGGCCCGAGATCGGGGTAGCCATCGATGCAGCAGTGGCGCGCTTCAACGGTACGCCGGGCGATGCCAAGAGCCGGAGGCCGCTCGAGGCCCTGATCCGGCAGCAGTTCTGGCGCGCCGCACATTTTCGGACGGCGGCCGACGACATCAACTATCGCCGTTTCTTCAACATCAATGATCTCGCCGGGCTGCGCATGGAGCTTCCGGCGGTGTTCGATCATGCCCATCGACTTGTCGCCACCATGCTGCGCGACGGGACGATCGACGGGTTGCGCATCGACCATATCGACGGCCTGCTCGATCCCAAGGGCTACCTCGAGCGGTTGCGGTCTCGCGCACCGAACCGGCAGGGCCAGGCCTCCTATCTTGTCGTCGAGAAGATCCTCGGACCCGAGGAGCCTCTGCGCGCCGACTGGCCCGTCGACGGCACCACGGGCTACGAGGTGACCAACCAGCTACTGGCCGTGATGGTCGATCCGGCGGCAGAGGCCGACTTCTCCCGGATCTATGCCGGCTTCGCGGGCGAGGCCGAGACCTTCGCCAAGATCCTGCGCGCCAGCAAGAAGCGCATCATGGACAACGAGATGTCCAGCGAGCTGACCAGCCTCGCGCGTGAGATCACCCGCATCGCGCGGCGCAATCCCAAGACCTCGGACTTCACGCGCAACCTGCTGCGCCGAGCCCTGCGCGAGGTCGTGGCGAATTTCCCGATCTACCGCACCTATATCGACTTCGCCGGCGTGCCGACCGAGGAGGATCGCCGGTCGCTCGACGTTGCCATCGCGACGGCCCGTCAGACCGAGACGTCCATCGACAGCAGCGTCTACACGTTCCTCTACGACCTCCTCACCGGCGACCTCGTCGCTGGCCCGAAGAGCGGTCTCAGTCGCAACGCGGTTCTGCATGCCGCCATGCGGTTCCAGCAATATACCGGACCCGTCACCGCCAAGGGGCTCGAAGATACGGCCTTCTACCGCTTCAACCGCTTCATCGGCCTGAACGAGGTCGGTGGCCATCCGACCGATTTCGGCCGGCCGTTGCAGTCATTCCATGAGGCGAACGCCGAACGCGCCGAGCGTTGGCCCCATTCGATGCTGACCACCTCGACGCATGACACCAAGCGCGGCGAGGATACGCGCGCGCGTCTGGCGGCGCTGTCGGAGCTTCCCGATGCCTGGGCCGAGGTCGTGGCGGACTGGTCTCGCATCCTCCGTCCGGCTCCCGCCGAAGCCGGTCCCGACCATCAACCCGATCGCAACGACGAGTATGCGCTGTTCCAGTTGCTGGTGGGCACCTGCCCCTTCGAGCTCCTGAGCGACCGGCGCGACAGCGAGGTCGTCGCCACCTATGCGGATCGCCTCAAGGCCGCGATGACGAAAGCCATTCGCGAGGCCAAGGTTCATTCGACCTGGTCCGACCCCAACGAGACCTACGAGTCGTCGACGCACGCCTTCATCGACATGATGCTGACGGGTGATCGTGCGGATGCCTTCTGGGCCGCCGCGACGCCCTTCATGGCGCGTCTCGCCAGATTGGGCGCACAGAACAGCATCGTTCAGACAGTTCTCAAGCTGACGATCCCGGGTGTCCCCGACATCTACCAGGGCTGTGAACTGTGGGATTTCTCCATGGTGGACCCGGACAATCGGCGTCCGGTCGACTTCGCTGCTCGATCGGCTGCGCTCGATGCCGTGCAGGACGAAACGGCGGGGGATCGTGACTCGGCGCTCGCGAGCTATCGTTCGACATGGCAGGATGGCCGATTGAAGCTTGCCGTGACGGCGCTGCTTCTGGGTCTTCGTCGCGAACAGGAAACCTTGTTCGCAGACGGCGACTATGAGGCTCTCGAAGCGGCGGGGCCGGATGCCGACGCGGTCTGCGCGTTCCGACGTCAGGAGGGAGCGGCGCAGATCATCGTGGCGGTCGCGCGTTTCCCGGGCCGGCGTGAGGAAAGCGGCTTCGACGCCGCGACCACTCTGGCGCTTCCGCCCGGGACCTGGACCGACGTTCTCGGCGGTCGCAGCTACGAGGGTGGCAGCTCGGTTTCGGCCTCAACCCTCTTCGACCTGATCCCGGCGGCCGTCCTGCTCCGGCAGGGCTGAGGCCTATCAGCTGCCCGTGCTGAACCCCTGGTTCGGCCGGAACGTCGCCACGGGCGCCGCGATCGTGGCGCCCGTATCGGATCCCGCAGAGGCGAAGGTGATGTCGCCGCTGCCGGCCGGGGAAGAATGCATGGCGCTCACCAGATCGGACAAACCGCTGGAGACGGCCGGTGCCGATGCTACGCTGCTCCAGCTGCTCGGCGTCTCTTTGTAGGTGAAGGGTGGGACCGCTGCCGCATCGACCTGGTTCGAAACGGTACCGGGGATCTGGGGGACGAGGCCCTTGGGCGCATAGGTGCCTCCGGCATAGAGGTTGCTGTCCGACGCGATCCAGTGCCGTATGAGATCCACCTTGGGCTTGTTCAGCATCATGCCGTCGACGTTGGTCGAGACGGTTCCGGCAATGGCCGGCATGGTGACCCCGTTGCGATCGACGGCGTGGCGGATCGGTCCGCCACTGTAGCCGGGGGAGAGGTCGAGGCCTGAAGTCCCGATATCCGACAGGCCTCCATCCTGCGCCACCACCCCGCTCGTGCTGGTCAAATTTCCGTTGTTCGATGCGGGGTATCCGGCCACGGTGACGCCGCCCTGAGTGAAATTGGGATCGAGCGCGAAACGGCC
>JAYVMK010000398.1:0-3876 GCA_043758995.1 Lichenibacterium sp.
CGAGCCCGAGAAGGGCACCGAGAGAGGCTCCGATCACGCGCAGCGTTAGTTTCTGCGTCGTCTCCCCGGCCGACGGGAGACCGACGACGAAGCAGGTAATGATGCAGGTCGCGATCTTGGACCAGTCCAGCAGGACGATGGTGAGGTAGCAGAGCAACACGGCGGCAGTGCCCTTGACGGCATGCCTGACGTGGCGCGGATCCGTGAAGGCCTTGGGCACGAAGAATCCGGACCGTTTCTTCTCGGCTTGCGGCGGCGGCCCGAGATCCGCACTGGGACCGCCCGCCAACACGCTCTCCATGCTGCCAACGAGGGAGGACATCTGCTCCGCGAGATCCCGCGCCGGCTGTACGGTCTCCGGCGCATGCGACGACTCCGCCTTCGTGACGAGCCGCGGCATCGACCGCACCGCAGCGCCGAGGGCCTTGATGCGGGCCGCGAAGCCCGGTTCGGGGCGGGCCGCTTCGGCGTCCGCGGCAAGCGCCTCGGAGGTCATCATCAGGCTAAAGGAAAGGACCACGAGATCGCGGAGCCGCTCCCGTGTGTCGGGCGGCTGCAGCTTCAGGAGCGCCGTCATCTTCAGAGCGGTAAGGAGTTCCGCGTTCCCGCCCGCCAACGTCGATACGCCGGCCCTTCGCGGCCCCGCGGTGCCGCCCTGCAGCGTCGCCGCGACCCTGTCGAGCCTCGCCGCCACGGCGCGGCGGACGATGCGGTGGGGACGGCGTCCGAACACAATGTTGTAGGCGATGAACACCGCCATCGGCATGCCGACGACGAGGGGTAGATAAAGGAGACCGCGGAACGACAACTCTCCATTGGGGACGGAACTCAGTTGATAGAGAACGTCGGCGATGAGAAGGCCCACCGTATTGGCCACCGGAGCGAGCTTGCTCGCGCCTGACAGGAAGAAGAACCCGAAGGTCAGGGCCCCGATGACGAAGAGGCGCGTTTCGGGTGCGCTATCGGTCAATGCCGTCAGCGGGATCAGCAGGAGAGAGACGATGGAGACCAGCACGATGAAGACCGTGCCCATCACGATGTTGAGCCCCGAATTCGCTTTCGCGGCGAAGAAGATCAGGTAGGTGCTCAGTGCGGTTTCCGGAATCTCGTAAGCCATGGACACCACCATGACGATCGTGCAGGCGACCGAGATCTCGACGGCGCGACCGAGCCGGCCCGGAAGGGGCAAGAGCAGGTCGGACGCGAAGCCGGGCCGGAGCGTCAGCACCGGTCCCTCGGCCTGATCTGCACCACCGCCGACGCGCCAAGCCGCATCAGCCTTTCCGGCGGGTCCTGGAGCCGCACGCGCACGGGAAAGCGCTGTGCCACCCGCACCCAATTGACCGACTTCGCCACATAAGGGACGCCGCGCGGCAGGTTGATGCGATCTCCGTCGCTGACGCCCCAGCCGATCCCGTCGACCACACCGTGGATGGCGATCCTGCGGTCGATCAGCGAAAAGGCGACCGCGCAAGAGCCCACGGCGATGCCTCCAAGGTCTGTCTCGCGGAAGTTGGCCGAGGCGAACCACTCCTCCGTCACCACCAGGGTGAAAAGGGACTGTGCCGGACCGACGTATTCGCCGCTTCTGACGCTCAGCCCGGTGACGCGTCCGGCATGGGGCGCCCGCACGACAGTCTCACGCAGGTCGCGCTCGGCCAGCGCCAGGGTGGCGCGCCTTGCCTCGACACTGGCAGCGGCGCTGTCGGTGTTGCCGACCGCGACCTTCGAGGCGGTCGCCTGTTCGGTCGCCTGAGCGTAGGCGATCTCCGCCTTGCGCTTCGCCGTGCGGGCGTCGTCAACCTGCTGCACCGAGACATAGCCCTTGGCGAGCAGGGGCTCCACGCGGTTCAGAGTGCCGGTGGCCAGTTGCAGCGAGGCCTTGGCCTGCGTGACCTGATCACCCGCCACGACGGCGTTGCTGGTTTCGGTCGAGACGGTGCGCCCGCTCGTTTCGAACACGCCCTTTGCTGCCTTCAGCTCTGCGGCGGCCAGATCGACCCTGAGGCGGTAGGGCTCGGGATCGATCTCGAAAAGGACGGCGCCGGCCTCGACGCGCTCGTTCTCGCCGACCTTCAACGTAACGATCCGCCCCGGCACCGAAGGGACAATGTGCACAACATCGGCGTCGATCGAGGCGTCGTCGGTGTAGGGATTGATCTCGCGTTCGCGCAGAAAGGCGAGAAGGCCGGCGGCGGCGCTTCCAATCACGACGACGGCGAGCAGCAGGGCGATGGTTCTCCGGCCGCCGCGGGATTTCGCCACCTCATCCTTCTCCGAAGAGCGCCAGCCACAGCCAGACCGCAAGGCCCGCGCCGAAAGCCGTGTAGACGAGCAGCTTCAACGGCATCGCCTCTTCGATGCCGATGGCGATGACGACGCCGCGGAACAGGAAAGCGGCCACTAGACCCAGCATGCTGCAGAGAAGCCACGCCGGGAAGAAGGCGCCGAACAGACTGTAGGACGGAGCGCTCTCTAAGCGGCAGCCGCCGAGACCACCGCTACCGATGCAGAGGCTGAAACCGACAAAGTATCGATCTACTGCTCGACGCTTGCGATCATGTTGTTCCCCTTGCAGCATGATTGAAGGTCCAACTGTACACCAGGCAGCGTCATGCATCCATGATGATTCGTCAAGGCTATCCAACTCTATACAAAACTAACGGATATTCTCGAATGGCGACGCTTATACGTAGGTATCATCCCGAGGTGATACCGAGATCTTCGGCCAAGGTGACATACCGACGGCTCAAGTGCTCAATCACCGAGCATCCAGCGCCGGACGAGGCTTGCACACTAGGCAATAGCGCCCGCCCAGCACTCGCTCACGAAGAGTGTCAGGATCGCGAGGAGAGATCGGAACTCGTGAAGCTGAGCCGCGTCGCGGTCCGCAGAAGGCCGCAGAAGGCCTCGATCGCAGCGGAGCGCGCCGGACGGCGGTGTTCGAGAATGAACTCGGCCGGCGAAAGCCTTGGCAGCTGCGCTATGCCGGCATCGAGCTGAACGATGTCGAGCAAAGGCATCCGGACCGGAGCGGCGGATATGCCGAGACCTGCCCGAACTGCAGCTTCGAGCGTCGCAAGGCTCGCACTTTCGAACGAAACCCGCCAAGCGCGCGAGGCACCCTGAAGCGCTTTCAGGACAGTCGACCGGGTCCCTCCAGCAGGCGGCAGGACCAGGACGACCGGGTCTACGATCGGCAAAGTGGTGTCGGCTGCTCCGACCCAGACGGTGTCTTCACTCCAGAGGACCTCACCTCGACCGGTCTCTGCGGCGCGGCGCGCTACGACGACATCGAGCTTGTCCTGATCGAAGGCATCGGACAGCAGATCGGGGATGCCGCAGATCGCCTCGAAGCGGAAATTGTCATGCTGGCGGGCAAAAAGGCCCAGCACGGCAGGCAGCGCCGTGCGGCCGACGTCTTCTGTCAGGCCGATCCTCAGTACGGTCTCGGCCTGCGACGTCGCGAGATGCTGTTGAAGATCGAGGCTGAGCTTCAACATGGCTTGCGAGTAGATAAGGACGGCTTCACCGTCGATCGTCAATTTGACGCCGGTTGGTGTTCGATCGAACAGGCGCCGTCCGACCCTTCCCTCCAATCGCGAAATCATCTGCGTGACGGCCGATTGCTGCACACCCAGGAGAGCCGCGGCCTTGTTGAAGCTTCCCTCGCCGACGACGGCGATGACCGTCCTGATCTGGTCGGCGCTGAGGATCATGTCGAAACGGTCGGTCATCGGACAACACGTCTCCGCGCAGATTGAAGCACGTCGTCCTGCCGGGCCGCCCGGCAATCACCACGCCTCGCCATTTCATCGCGGCGGGTCGCAGAAGCAACACCGCCGTTTACTGCTTCGCCAAGGCGTCGAGGGCCTG
>JAYVMK010000399.1:0-6598 GCA_043758995.1 Lichenibacterium sp.
GCAAGGGGTTAAGGCCCGGAAGGCGGCGGCGTCAATCGGAAAGTGCCCAACGCGCCCCGTTGGATGACAGGTCTGGTCCGACATGGTAGGAGCGCGGCGTTTCGACCACCGTCCGGAGAGCCTTCTCTTGCCCAAGCCGTCGCCCCACCAGGGCGCAGAGATCGACCGCGCCGCGGCCCTGGGTCGAGCCTCGTGATCATCGCCATCGACGGGCCTGCCGCCTCGGGCAAGGGGACGCTGGCCCGCAAGCTCGCCGATCATTTCGGCCTGCCCCATCTCGACACCGGCCTGCTCTATCGCGCCACCGCGCGGGCCTTGCTGGACGCCGGCGAGCGGCTCGACGATGTCGCGGCCGCCGTTGCGGCGGCTCGCGGTCTGGCCCTTACCGATTTCGACGAAGCGCGCCTGCGTGGCCGCGCCATGGGGGAAGCCGCTTCGATCGTGGCGGCCCTGCCTGCCGTGCGGTCGACGCTGGCCAAGGCGCAGCGCGGCTTCGCCCTCAGGCCCGAAGGCGCCGTTCTCGACGGCCGGGACATCGGAACGGTGATCTGCCCCGAAGCGGATGTGAAGATCTTCGTGACGGCGAGCCCGCAGACGCGGGCGCAGCGCCGGGCGCTCGAACTCGCCCGTCGCGGCGAGCCCGCAGATTATGCCGCCATCCTGGACGACATCCGGATCCGCGACGAGCGGGACAGCACGCGATCCGTAGCCCCGCTGCGTCCCGCCCCCGACGCGCATGCGCTCGACACGACCGCGCTCGACGCCGAAGCCGCCTTCGCGGCAGCGCTGCGCTTCGTGCCCGCCGCCGGCAAATAGGTCCTTCTCGGCCCCGGCGCCTATGAGGCCGGAGTCGTTCAGGCAGCGATATGCCAGGTTCCTCGGCCGCCGCGCTTGGCGGCGAACAGGGCGAGGTAGACGAATCCAGCGTCCGTCACCGTCGCCGAGAAGGCCGGGGCACCGATGAATTCGACGTCGATCATACGATGTCCGAAGGCGCAAGGCGCCGAGCCGGGCTCCTGCGGCGGTCGATCAGACCTCTGATGCTGCCTTCCCCGAGTGTAGGAAAGGCACGACGGATCCCGGTTTTTTTCATCGGGAGGGGTCGATCGGGTACGCGCGCAGACCTTAGACCCGCATCGGCATCAGGACGTAGAGCGCCGGGGCTCCCTCGCGGTCCTGAACCAGCGTCGGCGAGCCCGGATCGGCGAGCTTCAGATAGGCCGTGTCGGTGTCGAGCTGGGCCGTGATGTCGAGCAGGTAGCGAGCATTGAAGCCGATATCCAAGGGGCTCGAATCATATTCGACGTCGAGCTCCTCGGTGGCGGAGCCGGAATCGGGGTTGTTGACGCTGAGAACCAGCTTGCCATCTGAGAGCGCCAGTTTCACGGCGCGCCCGCGCTCGGCGGAGATCGTGGACACCCGATCCACGGCGGCCGCGAAGGCGGCTTTGGACACGACCAGCATCTTGTCGTTGCCGGCCGGGATGACGCGGCCGTAATCCGGGAAGGTGCCGTCGATCAGCTTGGTGGTGAGGACCACGGTGCCGAGCGTGAGACGGATCTTGGTGGCCGACATCTCGACCAGCACATCGCTGGCGGGATCTTCGATCAGCTTCTGGATCTCCGCCACGGCCTTACGCGGCACGATCACGCCCGGGATGCCGGCCGAACCCTCCGGCGCCGGCATCTCGACCCGCGCCAGACGATGGCCGTCGGTCGAGACGACGCGCAGAACGGTGGCGCCGTCATGCTCCATCGTGTGCAGGTAGACGCCGTTCAGATAATAGCGCGTCTCCTCGGTCGAGATCGCGAAGGAGGTCTTGTCGATGAGGTGCTTCAGTTGGCCTGCCGCCAGGCTGAAGCGGTGGCTCATCTCGCCCGCCGCGAGATCGGGGAAGTCGCTCTCGGGCAGGCATTGGAGCTGGAATCGCGAGCGGCCGGAGCGCAGCACCAGCTGGCCCGTGTCGCCCGACATGTCGAGCGTCACCTGAGAGCCGTCGGGCAGCTTGCGCACGATGTCGTGCAGCGTATGGGCCGGCAGCGTCGTACCGCCCTCCTGCGCGACATCGGCCGGCAGTTCCTCGGTGACTTCGAGGTCGAGGTCGGTGGCCTTCAGCCGCAGCACGCCCTCGGAGGCCCGGACCAGAACGTTGGACAGGATGGGAATCGTGGTGCGGCGTTCGACGACGCGCTGAACGTGCCCCAGCGCCTTCAAGAGGGCCGCGCGTTCGAGAGTGACTTTCATGACGGGGCCCGTTCCTCGACGACATGGGCCGGGATCCTGACGACAACGGCGGGACCCGGAGGTTGAGACCTTCGGCGCAAAGCCGTGAAGGGCGGTGACTTTTGCGCGGCGCGCCGAAATGCGCAAGCGCGCGAAGGCCCTCTCCACGGGAAAGCGTCGCCTCGAGCGCCTCGGCGTGCTAGCCAAGCGGCATGACGCGATCCTTCTCCCTCCTCACCGTCTGCGGTCTGGATGAGCTCGACTCCCACGCGGACCGGGGCGTAACCCACGTTCTCTCGATTTTGGATCCTGCCCGAGAGGATCACCCCGCCTTCGGCCGCTACGGCGACCACAGCCGCCTCGTACTGCGCTTCCACGACGACATCGAGCCTTCGGAGGGCATCGTTCTGCCGGAGCGGGCCGACGTCGAAGCCATTCTGGCCTGGGGACGGGACGCCTATGCCGAACAGGGCGAACGTCACCTGCTGGTCCATTGCCACATGGGCATTTCGCGCTCCACCGCCGCCATGGCGATGTTGCTGGCCCAGGCACATCCCGACGAGAGCGAGGCCGGCATCGCGGCCCGGGTGAGAACCATCCGGCCGATCGCTTGGCCGAACCTGCGCATGACCGAATTCGCCGACGAGATCCTTGGGCGCGGGGGCAGGCTCGTCGCCGCAGCGGCGACCCTCTATGCCGGCAATCTCGCCCGTAAGCCCGAACTCGTCGAGATCATGACCCGGCTGAACCGCTCCCGCGAGGTGGCCCTCGGCCTCGCGGCCGTCCCGGCTCCCTGAGGCCCGCGCGACATGGCGATCCTGGCCGGTCTCTGCGGCGTGCTGATCGTGGCTTTCGGCCTCCTCACCACGCGCCATTCACCCACCGATGCGCAATTCGGCGTCGAGGTGACCTGCCTGATCGGCGGCTTGCTGCTGATCTTCCTCGGCGTCTTGCTCGGCCGCGTGAGGCGGCTGACCCGCACGCTCGATCGCGCCATCTCGGACATCGAGAAAGAACACTCCGTCCTCGACACCGGCCCTCCTCAGGCCTGAGTGCGCGGCGGCGACCGACGAAATACCGGGATCCTGACCGACGCCGTCGTCGTCAGACGCCGTCGGACGGCTGCCCGCCTGTCGCGTCGAGAAGGCGCGCCGCCGTCACCTCGTCGGTGACCAGGATGGTGGGACGTGCCAGCCGGATGGCGCCCAGCATGGCGTCAGCCTTGCCAGGCCCTCCGGAGGTGAGGATGCGGACAGGCGCCTGCAGCATGTCATCGACCGGCATCGCCATGACCCGGTCGTTGACCGGGTGGTCGAGCACGACGCCATCGCTGTCGAAGAACCGGTAAAGGAGATCGCCGACCGCACCCGCGGCCAGCAGCGAGCGGCGGTCGGCGTCCGAGAAGTAGCCGAACCGATAGGAGGTGTTCTCGGGCCCCATCCCTCCGACGCTCATCACCACGACGTCGAGGGCCCGGCCGAGATCGAAGATCTCCCCGAGGCCGCAATGTTCGATCAGGGCTCGCTTGGTCTCGAGACTGTCGACCACCGCGGGCGCCGGGATGAGGAAGCAGTCCGCCTGCAGCAGACGCGACAGTTGCCAGGCGAAGTCGGCGGGATTGTATTGCAGCACCTTGGCGATGCCGCCCAGCATCGAAACCACGGACAGCCCCGGCAGCGGCCGTTCGTCGATAGCGTTGAGGGCCGCGATCAGCGTCTTGCCCCAGCCGACGCCGATCCTCATGCCGGGCCGCAGCAGGTCGGACAGCGTGCGACCCGTCGCGGCGCCGATGGGGAGGGTGGGATCGGCCTCGGGCGAGGACAGAGGCGCCACGACAGCTTCGGCAAGCCCGAACCGGGTTTCGAGAGCCCGTTCGAGACGCGTGAGGTCCGCGATCTCGCGACTGAGCGAGATCCGCACTTCGTGAAGGGCCTGGGCATCGGACAGAAGCCGAACCACGGTGACACGACCGATGCCGAGAGCCTCCGCGATGGCGCCCTGGGTCATATCCTCGACGTGGTACATCCAGGCGGCCCGCAGCCGCAGGCGCTGCGATCGCCGTCCGGCCTGCGGCGCCTCTTCGCGACCCGTGGCGTCTCGCGCGCCGCTTTTGTCCTTGGCCATGGCGCGAACATTAGCGTGACGTCGATGACGTCACAACGACTGCTTGCGCGCTCAACGACACAGTCGACTTGCGCAAGCTCGACACTGCAGGGCTCAAACCCGCGACGTCAGCGCTGCGACGGCCACAGCAAGAACCAGCCGAGCGCACCGACCGCGACGAGGCTCGCGACAAACGATGCAATATAGACGTCGACGAAATTCACGCTTCCACCTCCGGGCAGGAGAGCGGCGCAACCGTGGAGCGACGATCGGGACAGGTGACGCGACGGGCGTGACAAGACATGACGCCGCAGGTACCGCGTCCAATGGTCTATGTCGTTCAACTATGATGCGTTGCGGAATTTTCCGCTCGCCGCCAAAGAGGCGAGGTCGGCGGGCGACATCGGGCCTTCATGGACGTTCACCGGCCCCACCCAAGGCCGCGTTTCAGCCGACCTCCAGACGCGTGGCATAGGTCAGGGCGCGTGGACGTCGCTCTCGATCCGAACAGAGTCGATGGGAAAGTCGATGTCGTCGCCCTCCCCGGTCACGGCCAGGATCAGTCCCATGATCCGGCGCCGCACGTCCGCGCCGGAGATGTTGGAAAAGGCCCGGATCAGGCGAATATTGTCTTTGCTCAGCAGATCCGTCCAGTCGGCACTGCCGCTCGACCGATGTTCGACCGCATCGAAGAAGCTTTGAACCGGTACCGCCAAAGCGTCGGCGATCAGCAACAGCGTGCTCACCGCGATCCTGTTCTTGCCTTTTTCGTATTTCTGCAATTGCTGAAACGTGATCCCAAGCTCCGCCGCGAGCTTCGATTGGCTCAACCCCGCCTTGACGCGGGCTGCCCGGACGCAAGCTCCGACCTGTTTGTCGGCTTCGGCCGTTCGCTTGGACAGTTGCTCGTTCATCGCGCTCTCGACGGCAGGGCACCATTCCCACAGTCGCGGCGAGACGGCGTGCGAACTGCTTCTCCGCCGATGAGTATCGAGACTAGAATCACTCTCCGTCAACCCAAGAGTGGAGGCATCCAGAGGAGGGACCATCGCGACCGTCGTCGTGTACGACCATGAATTGGCACACGGGCGAATGTTGAATTCGTCACCCCTTGCCAGCCGATCCCACGTGCAGGGGCACGACCTCCGGATCGGCGCCTGGGTCGACACACACGGGCGGAGGTCTCGGCCTTTGTCGCCCCAGGCCGAGGTCTGAGCGTCGATGCAGGACGGCTCTGCCTCGCCTTTAGGCTTGCAGACGAAGGCGCTCGCAACCCCTCCCCGCGTCTCGAACTGCTAATGCGGCACCGGGTCCGGGCGGTGAAGGTGGCGACAGCTTGGCGGCGGGCGGAACCGGGCGCTAGTTTGGCACTCGCGACGGTCTGGAACGTTCATCGATGCGTCCTCCGACGAAGGGCGAGATCGGTAACGAGGTTAGGGAGGAATGCTCTTGGTATCTTCAGGCATGGCGGCCGTACGCCCGGTCCGGAGCCTCATTCCCGCCCGCATGGATCGCCTGCCCTGGGCGAGATTCCACTGGCTCGTGGTGGTCGGTCTCGGCGTGAGCTGGATCCTCGACGGAATCGAGATCCAACTGGTGTCGGCCTCGGGCTTCAAGGAGAGCCTCGGCATGTCGTCCGAGGACGTCGGCTTCACCGGGACGATCTACCTCGTCGGGCAGGTCGTCGGCGCTCTCGTGTTCGGGCGCCTGACGGACCGCTGGGGCCGCAAGAAGCTGTTCATCCTGACGCTCGCCATCTATCTCATCGGCTCGGGTGTGGCGGGCTTGGCGTGGACGCCGTGGTTCCTCTACCTGTTCCGCTTCGTGGCCGGCCTCGGAATCGGCGGCGAATATACGGCCATCAATTCCGCCATCGACGAGTTGATCCCCGCCAAATACCGCGGCCGGGTCGATATTGCGGTCAACGGCACCTACTGGGCTGGCGCAATGCTCGGCGCCGTCGGCAGCTTTTTCCTCCTCAACCACGCTTTACTGCCGGAGAACCTCGGCTGGCGCTTGGCCTTCTTCATCGGCCCCGTCCTGGGACTGGTGATCATCTACCTGCGCCGGCATATCCCGGAAAGCCCGCGCTGGATGCTCACGCATGGCCAAGCCCCCGAAGCCGAGCGCATCGTCGACCAGATCGAGGCGGATGTCGAAGCCCGAGGTATTACCCTGCCGCCGGTCGACGAGGCCCGCGCCATGACGGTCGAGCCGGAGGTGTCGGTGCCGTTCAGCAAGCTCGTCGACGTCTTCTTCCGGCAGTATCCCT
>JAYVMK010000400.1:0-15407 GCA_043758995.1 Lichenibacterium sp.
TGTCGTCCCAGCCCAGCGTCTGCATGTCGAGCGCGATGCCGGTCTCGGCCGTGAAGCGATCCGTCATGTCCTTGGGCAGCGTGCCCCAGGGCGGCAGCAGAACCGTGATGCTCTGGCCCGCGAAGGGCTTCGCCTGAGCGTAGACGGGACCCGAGAGGATCGGGGCACTCGCCAATACGCCGGCGGCGATGAGGCTCAACCAAGGCTTCGTCATGCTGTCCACCCCTGTCGTGAAAGGTCCGGAGAGCCGCCGGATCGGATCGCATCCGCGAGGGAGCCTGCGAGGCGCGCGCGCCAGGCTGCATCCGTCGCCCATCCCGCTCGCCGCGCGGCCTCGAGAACTGCGCCACCGACGGGAGGCAGTTCGGGCGCCTGGGCCTGGCCAAGCCGCTCGACCAGGGACTGGCGAAGCGTAGCGCTGGCGAAGAGACCCCCGGCGTAGCTCCACACCAGCGGTCTGGGCGAACCGACGAGGCGCCACGCGGTCTCGACCTGTTCGACGAGGTGGCCGGCGGCGCGCTCGAGAAGACGGATGGCTGTCGGCTCACCGGCCTCGGCGAGACCATCGACGATCGCCGCCAGAGCCGCGATGCCGGTGCGCCGCTGCCGCAAGCCAAAGATCCAGGCGAGCAGGTCGCCGGCTTCGATGCCGATACCCTCCAGCAGACCCGCGGCAAAGGACGAGCGCGGGCTCCGGCCGTCGAGGATCCGGGTGGTCTCGGTCAGGGCCTCGCGGCCCAGCCAATAGCCACTCCCCTCGTCGCCCACGATGTCGCCCCAGCCGCCGCAGCGGCGATGCGTGCCTTGCCCGTCGCCCGCCCAACTCATGGAGCCGGTGCCGGCCAGCGCCAACACGCCCGCCCGACCCGCCAAGGCGCCCTCGAAGGCCACATGAACATCGTTCAGAACGTCGACGGGAGCGGCGAAGAGCTTCTTGGCGCAGTCCGTCTGCGCCGCCGAGATATCCCGGGTCTCGGTGTGGCAGGACAGGCCGAGCACGGCCCGGATCAGCACGTCCTGCCCCGGACCGATGCCGGTGACCAGAGCAGCGAGATCGCGCCGCCAATCGACATTGCCGTAGGGGTCCAGTCCCGGCCCGTGCCGCAGGGCCGCCACGGTCCCGTCCCGAGCGACAAGCGCCACGACGGTCTTGGTGCCGCCGCCGTCGAGCCCGAGGACGAGATCCCGGCTCAAGGCGCGGAAGCCTTTTCGGCCGTCTCGCTGCGGGCCGCCGTGGCGATGGTGACCGCCACGCCGGCCTGTCTCAGGCGGCGGCGATGACCTGCGTCGAGAGCCTCGTCGGAGATGACCGCGGTCGCAGCCGTGAGGGGACTGACCATGTAGGTGGTGCGTTGGCCGAACTTGCTCGCATCGGCCAGGACCGTGACGGCCGCCGACCGCGCCATCATCCGGGCATTGAGGCTCGCCTCGGCGGCATCGACACTGTAGATCGCGTGGTCGTCGCCGATGGCGCTGGCGCCGAGAAACAGCCGGTCGAACCACAGGCCGTCGAGCATGGCTTCGGCCGCGGGCCCGACCAGCGAGGCGTTCTCGCTGCGCAACTGCCCGCCCAGCATCGTGACGCGCAGTTTCGGCACGCCCATCAGCGCCTTGGCGACGAGAAGCCCGTTGGTGAAGACCGACAGGGGAACGGGACTGACCCGCAGCCGATGGGCCAATTGCAGGACCGTGGTTCCGGCATCGAGGAACACCACCGTTTGGGGCCGAAGCAGTTCGAAGGCCGCGCCCGCGATGGCGCGCTTCTGCGCGAGCTTGTGACGCTCGCGCGTCGTGAATTCGACCTCCACGTGGGCGCCCGAGGCGATTCGCGCTCCGCCATGCGTCCGGCTCACCACCCCCTGCTGCTCGAGCGCCGCCAGGTCCCGCCGCACCGTTGCCACCGAGGCGCCCGTCGCCTGGACGAGGGCTTCGATCGACGATGTGCCGCGCGCGTAGAGGTGTTGACGGATGGCGTCGAGACGATCGGGCTTCATGGGGCGCCTGCTTCGAATGCAACTCAGGCTCGCGCTTCGGAAAATCAAAGTCAATCGCTTTTATGATCGTTATTGCGCGCTTTGAGAGCGACGCGACAGCCCTCCTTGGCCGGGGCTGGTGGGCCGGAGCACGGCGCGGTCGATGAACCGCATGCAAGGCGCTCGAGGCGCCTCGCATTGATCAGGACGGTGGCATCGAGGTGGAGGGCCATTCGATCGACGGCGGGCCTGACCCGGTCCGTTGCGAGACGACGTCGCTCGCCTGCACGCTCGGCGAAATGGGTCGAGGGTCTATGGGCTTATACCAACGGCGGCGCCCGACACCCCACCTCCGATCGACTCACCCCTTCGACAAGCTCAGGGCAGGCTCTGAGCCGGCCGCGCAGCGGCCGTGCCGAAGGACGAGCGTGGGGAGGAGCATGGGGAGGAGCCCAATCCGCCGTGGAACCCTGAAGCCTCCTCTTTCGACACGGCCCTTCAGGCCCGGCTCAAGACGGGGTCAGTTGGACGTGTCTGTCGGTTCCGCCGCCGGTCTTACTTCTTCCGCAGCAGACCGTTCAGCGGGCTGTCCGGACCGAAAGAGGCCCAAGCCTGATCGCAGGCCGCCGCCGTATCGGCCTGGTAGCGCTGCGTGTCGGCCGCGAGATCCTCGTCGAGCAAGGCCGAGTAATGACCGGTCGTCAGGTCCGATCGCGTGAGCTGTTTGCGCGACAGAAAACCCTGCAGACGCTTCTCATCGATCCTGTAGGGACAATATTGCTCGGCCAGCAGAGCGGAGCGCAGCGTCAGGATCATCAGTTCCTGACCTTTGGCGTATTCGGCCCGAGCCGGCCCTGCGGCCAGGGTGGCGGCGATCAGCATCACCATCGGAATCGAGCGCATGTTCGTCTCTCTCTGGGAGGGTGTTCCTCCACCTCTATCGCGAACGCGGCCGCCCAACCCCGCCGGATGGCCTCGCGCTCCGGTGGCGCACCCCGAGCAATTTCGCTGCGCTCGCCAAGACGGAGGGCGAACCTATCCCTGCCCCACGTAGGCGATACGGATATTATTGGTGGCGCCCGGCGAGCCGAACGGGAAGCCAGCAACGACGATGACGCGCTCGCCGGCCTTGGCGAACCCCTCCTCGAGCGCTGTGCGACAGGCCCGATTGGCCATGTCGTCGCCGCTCTTGGCGTCCTCGGTCACGACGGGGTGCACGCCCCAGGCGAGACACAGGCGACGGGCCGCATCCTTGTGGGGCGTCAGCGCCAGGACCGGGACCGTGGGGCGCTCGCGGGCGATGCGCAGCCCGGTCGAGCCCGACGCCGTCCAGGCCACCACGGCCTTGAGATCCAGCGTCTCGGCGATGTCGCGGGCCGCATGCGCGATGGCGTCGGCTCCCGTACGCTCGGGCTCGGCTCGCTGCGCCGCGATGATCCCGGGGTAGAGCGGGTCGCGCTCCACTTCCTCGGCGATCCTGTTCATGGTCGCCACGGCCTCAACGGGGAACTGGCCCGAGGCACTCTCGGCCGACAGCATGATGGCGTCGGCACCTTCGAAGACCGCTTGCGCGACATCGGAGACTTCGGCGCGGGTCGGCACCGGCGAGGTGATCATGGATTCCAGCATCTGGGTCGCCACCACGACGGGCTTGCCGAGACGGCGCGCCATGCGGGTGATGCGCTTCTGCAGCCCCGGCACCTGTTCGAGCGGCATCTCGACGCCGAGGTCGCCGCGCGCCACCATGAGGGCGTCCGACATTTCGATGATCTCGTCGAGCCGGGCGATCGCCTGGGGCTTCTCGATCTTGGACAGAACCAGGGCGCGACCGCGGGCGATCTTCTTTACCTCGGCCACGTCGTCGGCGCGTTGCACGAAGGACACCGCGATCCAGTCGACGCCCTCGTTCAAGGCCGCGTCGAGATCGGATCGGTCCTTCGGCGTCATGGCCGACACCGGAATCTCGGTATCGGGCAGGCTGACGCCTTTCTTGTTGGAGACGCGGCCGGGCACCTCGACCGTGGCGACGGCGCGTTCCTCCGAAGCCTCGGTGACGCGAAGCTTCACCTTGCCGTCGTCGATCAGCATGGCATGGCCGGGGCGCAGGGCGCGCAGAATCTCGGGATGCGGGAGGTGCACGCGGGTCGCATCCCCCGGCGTCGGGTCGGCGTCGAGGACGAAGCTCTGGCCCTTCGTCAGATCGACACCGGTTTCGGCGAAGGTGCCGACGCGGAGCTTCGGCCCCTGCAGGTCGACCAGGATGCCGACCGGACGGCCGAACTGCTGTTCCAGCGCCCGAATGGCGCGCACACGCTCGCGCATGCCGTCATGGCTCGCGTGGCTCATGTTGATGCGAAACACGTCGGCACCCGCCTCGAAGAGGCGCGCCAGCACGGCGGGATCCTGCGAGGCCGGGCCCAGCGTCGCCAAGATCTTCACGCGGCGCAAACGTCTCATGCTCGTCCCCCCAAGAATGTTGCGAAGCGCGACCCGAGGGGTTTGCACTCCAGCGTGGATGTGCGGATCCGCCGATCTCCGGCGAACCCGCTGTTTCGAGCGGCAGCGGCGCCGCGGGCCTTCAATGGGCCGGTTGCACCGGCGTCGCCGCAGGAGCCGTGACGGCCGAAGCCGCAGGGCTCGGCGTCACCGCGGCAGGCGCCGTGGGCGCCGGCTGCGTGGTGCCGAGTTGCGATGGCGCCGGTTGCGTCGGGTTGAGCAACGACTGGCCCGGTAGCGCGGCACCGGGCTTTGCCGGCTCCGTCAGTTGCACGGTCCAGTCCTTGGCGTCCTTACCGGTGTCGATCTCGAAGAACCCCGTCCGGTCGAAGCCGCGAACGAAACAGTCCTGACGGCCGTCGATGCGAAACTCGCGATCGCGCGTGCACATGAAGGCCTTGCCCTTCCACTCGCCGCCGCTCTCGTCGATGCCGTAGACATAGTAGAATTCGGCCGCGAGAGCCCCGCGCAGCAACGTCTCGCAGGTATTCGCCTTGAGGTTCCACCACCCCTCGGACACCCAGGCCGACCCGTCCGTGTGGGCCAGCGCAAGGGAGACCCGGCTCGCCGTATTGTTGCAGGCGCGAAAGTCGGCGCGGGCCGGCGCCGAGAGCGTCAGCGCAGCGCCGAGCAGGACGGCGGGAACGAGGAGAAGCGGCAGGCGCATGGCGGCTCGAGATCTCACGATTGCGAGGTTGCGGCGGTGGGACAAGCGACGGGAATCTGGAAGGCCTCGGCGCCGACGGGCTGCAGTCCCGCTTCAAGCCGCGTCCCGGCTCGCGGGCGGGCGATCCACAACCCGCCCAGGATAGCGATCCCGCCAAATCCCTGAACCGGCGTCACGGCCTCGCCGAGAACCGCCCAGGCGACGCCGGCGGCGGCGAGCGCTTCGAGAAAGATGACCAGCGACGAGAAGCCGGTCGGCAGACGGCCGAGCGCTACGGACAGCAACCCCTGCCCGCCCGCGTGACTGATCAGCGCCAGCGTGAGCAATACGGCCCAGCCGGAAACCGAATGCGGCAGCAGATGTCCGTCGAGAACAAGGGCCGAGACCAGCAGGAGTGCGGCCGACACGAGGCTCAGCTCGAACGTCACTCGCGCGGCTCCGGTCCGGCCGCGGGCGGCGCCGACGGCCAGGAAGTAGAGGCCGAAGAACACGCCTGTGACGATGCCGAGGGCATCGCCGGCGGCATGGGCGGGATTGAACGCCAGGCTCTGCGCCACCAAGGCTGAGCCACCCGCCACGCAGAGGCCGAGTCCGATCAGCACCGGCCGGCCGACGCGCTGGCCGAGAGCGAGCCAACCGAACAGCACGACCCAGATCGGCGCGCAGGTGGCGAAGAAGGTGGCGTTGGCGATGGTCGTCTTCATCACCGACAGGTGCCAGAAGAACAAGTCGCCGGCGAAGACGATTCCGGCCAGGAGGGTCGGCCCCGTGAAGGAGGCGCGCGGCGTGCCCGCCGGCTCGGCGGCTTCGGCCCGGCGCATCCAGACCCAGAGAACCGGCAGCGCCAGGCCGACGCGCCAGAAGGCGCTGGCGAACGGCCCGACATCGGCCAGGCGCACGAGACTCGGCGAGATGCTCATGGCGAGCGCGGCCGCCACCATGGCGACGATGCCGAGTGCCATGCCCGGGGGCAGGTTGCCGGCACGAAGGGCCGAAGAGGATGACAGCGCGGAGACCTTGGCGTTGGACATCAAAAGAAACCGCGCAGTGCCGGGGCGCCCCGCTCCAGCGAAAAGCGAGACGAAAGCCTTATGGTGCCGAGAACCCGGCAACTCTATGGTCGCCCGACCCCGCGTTCCCCATAGGCCAGGACCATGCCTTTAGCCAGCCTGCAGACGCCCTCTCCTTTCGCTCCGCTGCGCCGGATCCCGGGACGCCTGGACGGCGGTCTTCTGTTGCTATGCGATCATGCGTCCAATGCCCTGCCGCCCGCCTATGGCCGGCTGGGCCTGCCCGAGAGCGAATTCGAGCGCCACATCGCCTATGACATCGGGGCACGGCGGGCCACGGAGGTCATGGCGGAGGCGCTCGGCGCGCCGGCGCTCCTCACCACCTTCTCGCGCCTGCTCATCGATCCCAACCGCGGCGGCCACGACCCGACGCTGGTGATGCGCCTGTCGGACGGGGCCATCGTGCCGGGCAATGCCCGGATCGACGAGGCCGAGGTCGACCACCGCCGCAGGACCTTCTTCCAGCCCTATCACGACGCCATCGCCGAAACGCTGCACGGCATGGCGGCGACCGGCATCGTGCCGGCGATCGTATCGATGCATAGTTTCACGCCCTTCTGGAAGGACGTGCCGCGCCCCTGGCACATCGGGCTGCTCTGGGACAACGACCCCCGGTTGGCGGCGCCGCTCTTCGACGCCCTGAAGGCCGAACCCGACCTGCAGCCCTGGATCGACAAGGTCGGCGACAACGAGCCCTATGACGGCGCCCTGCCGGGCGACACGATCGATACCCACGCGACGCGCAACGGCTACGCCAACGTGCTGATCGAGGTGCGGCAGGATCTCATGGCCACCGATGCCGCCGCCGAGGCGTGGGGCCTGCGCCTCGCCCGTCTGCTCGATCCGATCCTGCGCCGCCCCGATCTGCACGAGGTCTCCGCTCATCCACCCCGCTCCGGGCCCGGCCGGCGCCTCGCGGCCTTGTAGGTGTGGAGAAGCGCAACGCGCCGCATTCACGACGATGAGCATCGGCGCTTGCCAGTGCCTATCTGAGACCCAGACTGGCAGGATCGCGGGAGAGTGCTCCATGGATTACGACATCGACTATGCGATGCAGACTGAACTCGAGGCCGCGGTGTTCCGGCGGCTCGTCGGCCATTTGCGCCAGCACACCGAGGTGCAGAACATCGACCTCATGAACCTCGCCGGCTTCTGCCGGAACTGCCTCGGCAATTGGTACGCCGAAGCCGCCAACGAGCGCGGCCTGCCGCTGAGCCGGGACGACGGCCGCGAGAAGGTCTACGGAATGCCCTACGCGGAGTGGAAGGCGCTGCATCAGACCGAGGCCTCGCCGGACGCCCAGGCTGGTTTCGCCGCGCGGGATGGATCCGCGCCTGGGCCGACGTGAGCCTCGCCTTGGCGGCTCCGGCCCGGCTGGACTGGACCGACGCCCGCATCGTATCGCGCGAGCCCGTGACGGAGCGCGCCACCCTGTTCCGCTTCGCAGTCGATTGGGAGCGGCCCCACCGCGCCGGCCAATATGTCGAACTGCGACTGACGGCGCCGGACGGCTATACGGCGAAGCGGTTCTATTCCATCGCTTCGCCACCGTCGCAGCGTGGCACCATCGACCTCATCATCGAACTCGCCGCCGACGGAGAGGTCTCGCGCTTCTTCCACGACGTGGCGGAGACGGGGGACGAGATCGCCCTGCGGGGACCCGTCGGCCTGCCCTTCTCCTGGGCCCCGGAGGATGGCGGACCGCTGCTGCTCATCGGCGGCGGTTCGGGGATCGTGCCGCTCCTCGCCATGGTGCGGGAGCGGGCCGCCTCCGCGCCGGACGTTCCTGCCGTGCTGATCTATGCCGCCCGCACACGGGCCGAAGCTTTGTGTCTCGACGAATTGGAGCGGCGCGCCCGGACCGAGCCGAGCTTCGACCTCGTCCTGGCCTTGAGCCGAGAGGGCGAGGCGCGCAGACTCGATGCGGCGCTGCTCGACGAGGCACTGGCGCAGTTGCCCGGACCGCCCCACGGTGTCTTCGTCTGTGGCTCAGGCCGTTTCGTCGAAGCCGCTTCGACCCTAGCAGTGGATGTCGGGATCGCCGCGGGAGCGATCAGGACGGAGCGCTTCGGATAGACGACGCTCGCGAGGGATCAGGGTCACCATGACGACGAGCTACTTCGCCGCCCATCCGGAGGTCGCGATCGATCCCGAGACGCCCATCCCTGACTGGGGATCGTCCCCGAAGGGATACGAGCGGATCAGAGCCTCCTGCGGCGGCAGCCTTCTCGACGAGGTGGACGACGTCGTCGTCAGCGACGAGCGAAACGCGCTGGACTGCGCGGAAACCCTTCACGCGCGTCGCGGCTCCTCGGTCCTGATTCACACTGTCGGACGACAGATCACCTCGCCTGGCAATGATCTGCGCCGCTCGCCGATTACTGTCTAGCGAGGCCTCGCCTCAGTACACCACGACACTTCGGATCGACTTGCCCTCGTGCATCAGGTCGAAGGCGTCGTTGATCTTATCGAGCGGCATGGTGTGGGTGATCAAGTCGTCGATGTTGATCTTGCCTTCCATATACCAGTCGACGATCCGCGGCACGTCCGTGCGGCCCCGGGCGCCGCCGAAGGCCGAGCCGCGCCAGATCCGTCCGGTGACGAGTTGGAACGGTCGCGTCGCAATCTCGGTGCCCGAGGGCGCCACGCCGATGATGATCGACTCGCCCCAGCCGCGGTGGCAGCATTCGAGTGCCTGGCGCATCGTGTGGACGTTGCCGATACATTCGAAGGAGAAGTCGGCGCCGCCCCCCGTCGCGTCGACGATGGCCTCGACGACCTTGTCGCGCCCGACCTCGTCGGGGTTGATGTAGTGGGTCATGCCGAACGTCTTGGCCATCTCGGCCTTGGCGGGGTTGAGATCCACGCCGATGATCTTGTCGGCCCCGACCATGCGGGCACCCTGGATCACGTTGAGGCCGATGCCGCCGAGCCCGAACACCACCACATTGGCGCCCGGCCAGACCTTGGCGGTGTAGACGACCGCTCCGATGCCGGTCGTCACCCCGCAACCGATGTAGCAGATCTTGTCGAAGGGCGCGTCCTCGCGGACCTTGGCCAGCGCGATCTCGGGCAGAAC
The DNA here is from genome assembly GCA_043758995.1 of Lichenibacterium sp. Classification (GTDB taxonomy): domain Bacteria; phylum Pseudomonadota; class Alphaproteobacteria; order Rhizobiales; family Beijerinckiaceae; genus Lichenihabitans. Next base: position 9,286 of record JAYVMK010000400.1, read on the forward strand.
GGTAAAGTTCGAAAAGGTCGAGCAGCCCATGTAGTGGAAGATCTCGCCGCCATCGCAGGAGAAGCGGCTCGTCCCGTCCGGCATCACGCCCTGACCCTGGGTCGAGCGGATGGAGGTGCAGAGGTTGGTGCGCTGGCTGAGGCAGCTTTTGCACTGGCGGCACTCGGGCGTGTAGAGCGGGATCACATGGTCGCCGACCTTCACCGAGGTCACGCCGGCCCCGATCTCGCGCACGATGCCGGCGCCTTCGTGTCCCAGCACCGCCGGGAACTTACCCTCGGAATCGAGTCCCGACAGCGTGTAGGCGTCGGTGTGGCAGATGCCCGTCGCCATATTCTCGACCAGCACCTCGCCGGCCTTGGGCCCACCGATCTCGATGGTTTCGATGGTGAGCGGCTTGTTGGCGGCCCAGGCGACGGCGGCGCGAGTCTTCATGGAGATGTCCCGAGGACGAGGAGAACTACCGGGATTGATAGCCGGAGGTGGCGTGGTTGGCTACGAGCACCATCGTACGCCGCGTGCGACAGCGAGTGCCCGCCAGAGCGCGAGCAGCCGCTCTCACTGGCACCAATCCAGGCATTTCGCCTCGACGCTGTTCATTCGGCTGGATCGTCGATCACGCTCACATGCGCCGCGACGATCCGCCAACCCTCCGGCAGACGCGCCCAGCTTTGCGTCTGCCGCCCGACCCGTCCGGATGCCCCCGGACGCCGGAACAGCGTCGAAGCGGTGGCGAAATCGCGCCCGAACGTCACGATCAGCGTCCGCTCCAGCGTGCGCGAAAGCCCGGCCGACGGGCGCGATGCGCGGAAGTCCGCGATGGCGGCATGGCCGTAGAGGTTCTCGCCCGCGCCGTAGCGCAGCGCGCGGGGATCGCGCCAGAAGAAGCCATCGAGCGCTTCGACATCGTTGGTGACCAGGGCCGTCTCGTAGGCGGCGAAGGCGGAGGTGACCTCGGCCAACGTGGCGGGATCGTCGATGATCATGACCTTGTACCCCTGCGCCCGTGGCGCGATGCTTGCGACGCCGATGCCGCTCTCCTATCCCCTAACAGGATCCGTGCCGTGCCTCTTTCCCTCGACCGCGCCACGCTCCACGCCGCCTATCGCGAGGGCCTGGATCCCGGGGAGATCGTCGCAGCCTGCCTCGCGGCCGCCGGGTCGGAGCGGCACGAGGGCACCTTCATCAGCCTGGCCGAGACCGAAGCCAAGCGGCTCCTCGTGACCCTTGGCCCCTTCGACCCCGCCTTGAAGCCGCTCTGGGGCCTGCCCTTCGCCATCAAGGACAATATCGATTTGACGGGTCTCCCCACGACAGCGGCCTGCCGCGACTTCGCCTACGAGCCCGAAAACTCCGCCACCGCGGTGGCGCGATTGCTGGCAGCCGGTGCGATCCCCATCGGAAAGACCAATCTCGACCAGTTCGCCACCGGCCTCGTCGGTGTCCGCACCCCTTACCCCGCGCCGAAGAACAGCTTCGATCCCGCCATCGTGCCGGGCGGCTCTTCGTCGGGATCGGCGGTGGCGGTGGCGTCGGGCCTCGTGTCCTTCGCGCTCGGCACCGACACGGCGGGCTCGGGCCGGGTGCCGGCCGGGCTCAACAACATCGTCGGGCTGAAGCCGACGCTGGGCGCCGTGCCGGTGCGCGGCGTCGTGCCGGCCTGCCAAACCGTGGATTGCGTATCGGTCTTCGGCCTTACGGTCGAGGACGCCTGGGCGGTGGCCGGCACGATGGCGGGCTACGACGCCGCCGACCCCTGGTCGAAACGCGTCAGCCTCGGGGCGCTCGGTCCGGTGCCACCGAAGCTCAAGGCCGGCGTGCCGGACGCCAAAAGCCGACGCTTCTTCGGTGACGCCGCCTCCGAACGCGCCTTCGACCGGGCGCTGACGCTCTATGCGCAGCGCGGGGTGACACTCGTCGAGGTCGATTTCGCGCCTCTCTTCGACGTCGCGGCTCTGCTCTACGACGGCGCCTGGGTGGCGGAGCGCTATGCCGCCATCGCGCCCTTCATCGCCGCGCACCGCGAGGCGCTGCACCCCGTCACGGCGCGGATCATCCTCGGCGCCGAGCGGCTCTCGGCCGCCGACGCCTTCTCGGGCCTCTATCGACTTGCCGCGTTGCGCCGCGCCGCGGACGCACTTTGGGCGGGGCTCGACCTGCTCGTCGTCCCCACGGTGCCCCGCGCTTACCGGGTCGAGGAGCTCGACGCCGACCCGATCGGCCCGAACTCGGCGCTCGGTACCTACACGAATTTCGTCAACCTGCTCGACCTCTGCGCCCTTTCGGTCCCGGGACCCTTTCGCGACGACGGATTTCCGGCCGGCACGACGCTGATCGCGCCGGCCGGGCGCGACGGCTTTCTGGCGTCGCTCGGGGCGGGGTTGCACCGCTCGGCGTCCGTGCCGCTCGGGGCCACCGGCCATCCGCTGCCGCCGCGGGCCGAACCGGCGCCGGTCGTCGAGGACGGGATCGAGATGGTGGTCATCGGCGCCCATCTGTCCGGCATGCCGCTCAATCGCGATCTCGTGGCGCTCGGCGGCACGTTCCGCCGGGCCATCGACACGGCGCCCGACTATCGCCTTCACGCTTTACCGGGCGGACCGCCGGCGCGGCCCGGGCTGGTGCGGGTCGCCGAAGGTGGCGCCGCGATCGCCGCCGAGGTCTGGAGCCTGCCGCCGGCCGGGTTCGGGCATTTCGTCGATGGGATCCCGGCGCCGCTCGGCATCGGGCGCGTGCGCCTCGCCGACGGCACGGCACCGGCCGGATTTCTGTGCGAGCCGGCGGGTCTGGAAGGAGCGCGGGACATCACGCATCTCGGCGGTTGGCGCCGCTTCGTCGACGATCCGTCACCCGCGTGACGGTCGCCCCGACGCCGATCGGGCGGGCCCCTCTTTACACCCTGCCCGCAGTCGCGGACCATCGGCGACCGACACACCATGCGACATGCGGGCCATGACCAAGATCACCAAAGCGTACGAGATCCAGAAGGCCATCGCCAACGACATTGTCCATGGACGGCGAGCCCCCGGCACGGCGCTGGACGAGACGCTGCTGGCGCGCGAATTCGAGGTCTCGCGCACCCCCATCCGGGAAGCGATTCGCCAGCTCGAGATGACCGGCCTCGTCGAGGCGCGGCCGCATCGGGGCGCCGTGGTCTGCGACGTGCCGCCCGAACGGCTCGACGACATGTTCGCGGTGATGCTGGAATTCGAGGCTCTCTGCGCCCGGCTGGCCGCAACCGCCATGACGCCGGAAGAGCGGCAGGCCTTGCGGGACATGCACGAGGCCTCGGCAGCCCTGGTCAAGGGCGAACAGGCCGAGGCCTATGCGGATCTCAACGACACGTTCCACGACACCATCTACGACGGATCGCACAACGGCTTCCTGGCCGACACGACGCGGCAGGTCCGCTTCCGCCTGTCGCCCTTCCGCACCGTCCAACTCGAAGGGCGTGGCCGCCTGGCTCGCAGCTTCGACGAGCATGAACGGATCGTCGCCGCGATCGAGCGCAGCGACGCCGCCGCAGCCGAGGCCGAGATGCGAGTCCATCTCAGCGTGGTGCGGGATTCCGTCGACGAGATCGATCGAGGCGTCGTCGCCGCGACGGACGGCGTGCGTCGGCGCCCTCGGCCGCTCCGGGCCTGACCGCGCCTCGCCAGAGTTGGCGCCGACGTGGCGACAGAGCTGGCACAGCTCATGCAGAGTATCAAACGATCGTGCAGCATCACCGGCTGTCGTCGCGACATCGGGAGCGGAACGGACGAGACCGCCTGGGCGGTCCTGCCGTTGAACCCTCTCTCGTCCCTGGCTTTCGTGTTCTGCCCTAAGCGGAGGCGTTCGGACAGGCGCGAGACCGGCGAGGCTGCCCATAATTTAGGCTTGAGCGAGTTTGCCGAAGGCAAAGGCGCTCCTGACCGCCTCGGAGCCCCGCATGACCGTCCGATTCGACCGCCGCCGTTTCCTCCAGACCAGCGGCGCCGCGGCCCTGGCGGCCGGGTTCCTGCCCCGCGCCGCCTTTGCGGCCGATCCCCTGACGATCGGCATCATCTATGTCGGGGCACGCGACGATTTCGGCTGGAACCAGTCGCATGCCGTGGCGGTGCAGGCGTTGAAGTCGTTGCCTAACGTCAAGGTGGTCGAAGAGGAGAACGTCCCCGAGACCGACGCCGTCTCGAAGACCATGGAATCCATGATCAACCTCGACGGCGCCAAACTGATCCTGCCGACCTCCTTCGGCTACTACAGTCCCTTCGTGCTCGACGAAGCCAAGGCCAATCCGGACGTGCAGTTCCGCCACGCCGCCCCGCTATGGAAGCCGAGCGACCCCAAGAACGCCGGCTCTTATTTCCCCTTCCTCGATCAGGCTCACTATATCGATGGCGTCGCGGCCGGCCTAGCCTCGAAGACCGGCAAGCTCGGCTTCGTCGCCGCCAAGCCCATCGGCATCGTACTGCGCAACATCAATTCCTTCCTGACCGGCGCCCGCACCACCAACCCCAGTGCCACCGTGCAGGTGATCTTCACGGGGGACTGGTCGCTGCCGGTGCGCGAAGCAGAGGCCACCAATGCGCTGGTCGACGCGGGCTGCGATCTCATCACGTGCCATGTGGACGGCCCCAAAGTGGTGATCCAGACGGCGGAGTCGCGCGGCGTGAAGAGCTGCGGCCACAACGCCAACCAGGGACCGCTGGCGCCCAAGGGCTTCGTCACGGGTGCCGAATACAAGTGGGCCACGATCTACACGGGCTTCGCCGGCATGATCGCCAAGGGCGAGACGCTGCCCAACATCACCTTCGGCGGTTACGACAAGGACATGGTTCAGAGCTCGCCCTATGGCGCGGGTGCTACCGAACCGGCGCGCAAGGCGGCCGATGCCGCAATCGCCAAGCTGAAGACCGGCGCGCCGATCTTCACCACACCGATCAAGGACAATACCGGCAAGATCGTCCTCGCCAGCGCACCGGCGGACAATTACGCGGAGCCGCTCAACAACATGGACTACCTCGTCGATGGCGTGATCGGCTCGACCCATTGAGGCAGGACCGCTCCTCCCCGCAGCGGCAGAGAGGAGCCAAGACGGAGAGCGGCCTTCCATGACGGATGCCATTGGCGCGACGGCGCATCTCACGGCGGCTTCTCCCCGCCGGGGCTCGGCCCTGGCGATGCGTCTGCGCGCGAGCTCCGAATACGTGGTCATTCCGGTGGTCGCGGTTCTCGCCGCTTCTGCGCTCTTCGGACTGTTCCTGCTGGCGGTCGGTAAATCGCCGGCGACCTTCCTCGACCTCGTCTGGATCGGAGGCTTCGGCTCAGCCTTCTCCTGGAGCAACACGCTGGCGCGGGCCGCTCCGCTGATCCTCACCGCTCTGACGGTAGCGATTCCGGCCCAGCTCGGGCTCACTATTATCGGCGGAGAGGGTGCTCTGGTGCTGGGGGGCTTCGCCGCCGCGGCACTCGCGGTACCTTTCGTCGGATCCGGCACGCCGGCTGCGCTGGTCATGCCCCTGATGGCGCTCGCCGCCATGGTGGTGGGCGGCGTGTGGATCGGTCTCGCGGGGCTCCTGCGCTTCCGGCGCGGCGTCAATGAGACGATTTCGTCGCTGCTCCTGTCCTATATCGCGATCGCCGTGACGCTGTTCTTCGTCGAGGGTCCGCTGCGCGACCCGGCCTCCACCGCCAAGGCCTCGACGCTACCGCTCGGCGCCGCCTATGCGGTGGGCAAGATCCCCGGATTGAACGTCCACTGGGGTTTCGCGGCGGGGATCGTGGCGGCCCTCCTGCTCGGGGTGCTGATGTCGCGCACCACTTTCGGTTTCGCGGCACGGATCACCGGCGGAAACCTACGCGCCGCCCAGGCGCAGGGTCTACCCGTCGGCCGGCTCATTCTGACCTGCTGCGCCCTGGCGGGCGCCTGCGCGGGCCTCGCTGGCTATTTCGAAGTGGCGGCCGTGCAGGGCCGGGCCAATGCCTCGCTGGCGGCCGGCTATGGCTTCACCGGCATCCTCGTGTCGTTCCTGGCGCGCCACAACCCCTATGCCATCCCGGTCGTGGCGGTGCTGTTCGGCGGCCTCGCGGCGGCGGGCGGACTCGTCCAGCGGCGCATGGGCATGCCGGACGCCACCGTC
>JAYVMK010000401.1:0-2693 GCA_043758995.1 Lichenibacterium sp.
CTTCGACGCACTTCGCGCTGTTCTAGGTGATGAGAAAGCCGACGGCATCCTCTCGCGCTTCTGGCTCGATCTTTCTCGACGATTCGCAGACAACAATGACCGTGAGCTATTACGCCAAGATGCCCACGCTATAAAGTCAACCGCCGGCCTGCTAGGGTTCGAGAGCCTCGGACGGGCAGCGCAGTCCTTAGAGGCTGCTTGCATCGGCAGCCAACCTTTCGAAGGCCTCGCCGAAGCGCTGGACTTGCGACGGCAACAAGTAGGTGAGGCTTTGCTGTCTCGAAGCATAGCGCAAGACATCTGCTTAAACGGGTGCTGAGCGGCTTCCTGTCCTGCGCGGCATCTGGGTAAGCCGGAAAACGCCGCTGTTCAGCACGAGCAAGGCCTATTTGAACAGAAGCTATGTACGGCAGCGGACAGAACATGCTGATCCTCACCTATGTGTTGGGATCAAGCGTAGTGCTTCCTCTACCGCGGAAACATCGTTGGCTGGACATGGAATTTTCCGCGACTGAGAGACAGCGCGCTCTCTCCCGAACAAGCGGACAAGGTGCATGGTTTTGGATCTGCCGCTGGAAGGGCTGCACGTTCTCATCGTTGAGGATGAACCGCTCTTGGCCGTTGAGATGGTCGAGAACCTCCAGGCCCTCGGTGCCGTGTCGCTCGGCCCCATCATGACGGTCACCAAGGCCCTGACGTTCATCGAGACGGCTCACCGCATCGACGCCGTTCTGCTGAACTTCATGCTTCGTGGTGAGGAATCCTTCCCGGTCGCTGACGAGCTGCGCGCTCGATGTATCCCTTTCGTCTTCGTCACCGGCTTTGATCGGGAGGTCAGAAAGCGCTTCCCTAACGTGCCGGTGCATCCGAAGCCGGCCGACATGGCCGCGATCGTGCTGACCCTGGCCGCTGTGGTCGCAAGTGCCGAGGCCGTTCGGCCTACTCTCCATGAAAGGTGAATGCGGAGCGCGCCTCGCCCATGCAACGGTATCGCACCATTCCGTGGGACCGCTCCAATGCTCAATCGCCGCGACCGCATCGACCTTCTGGACGAGGCGATCTCGGAAAGCGAAAAGCGCATTGCTGACCGGGTGCTCCGCATCGCGGCGATGGACGCTAAGGGAGTGGATACGTCTCTGATAAGACGGATGCTGGCTGCTTCCGAAGGCATCCTCGCGGAATGTCACCGAACGCGAAGGTTGCTGATCGAGGCCCTTCAGATGCACGGGCAGCCGTCGGGCGAGAGGTCACGACCATGAACGGCAGCGACTCGGATCAGCCGTTGGCGGGGATGAACGTCCTCATTGTCGAGGACGAGTATTTTCTAGCCTCCGCCATGGTCATGGACCTCAAGGAGGTTCAAGCCGTCCCTCTTGGCTCTTCCGCAACTGTCTCCGACGCTCTGAAGCGGATTTCCGAAGCCACGCGCATCGATGCGGCTCTGCTGAACTTCAAGCTTCGAGGCGAAACGTCGGGCCCCGTCGCGGAGGAATTGCGTAGGCGCGACATCCCTTTCATTTTCGTCACCGGCAACGATGACGCCGTAAGGGCGCTTTTTCCCGACGCACCGGTGCACCTGAAGCCAGCCGATATGCAGAAACTCGTGCTGACGTTAGAAGCTTTGATCGCAGAGCGAGCGAAACGCCAATAAGCAGCTCGGCCGCGACATCGGCGTCAACCTTCGAGAGACAGGGCGTCTCGTAGGGCCTCGATCAAGTCGGCGCCACACTCGGCCGGCACAAGCACGAATGCCACTTGCTCATCTGGCTGCTCGAACTCGATGCAGATGAAGTGATCCGAGTTGATCAGAGAGACCTGCCGCAAGGCTTTGGTCGAAACGATGACCCTTTTATCCGTGTCTGGCATGTGATCCTTTCAAATCGGTCCGAACAGTCCCGACTTGAGGATCGTGCTTGGTACGGCACCATAAGGCTCGGCTTAAGCTTAAGTTCGATCCGGATTTCAGGCTGGTTACAAGCCGTCTCCGCGAACGCCGGCAACAGTTCATTAACCATGTTCCCCCACGCTCGACCACATCAGAGCTGCGCGGTTGGGTGATCGCGCGACATGATGGCGAGGGGACCGGACCGAACAACCGGTCCCCACTTCGTCGCCGGCTCAATAGATCAATCCGGTCGCCTCGTGCGGGGTCACCTTTCTGCATTTCGCCTGATCGCTCGTGCCGTTCTCACGTGACCTGCCAGCTTGCCTGTTGCGCGCGACAGGAGGTAATGCGGCCAGACGCCGGAGGCCGGCACACAAGGACGACGACATGAAGCAGAGCCGCGAATCCGCCATCAGCGCCCGTGCCCACCAGCTTTGGGAGGAGAGCGGTCACAATCATGGGCAGAACGAGCAGCACTGGCGGCAGGCCGAGCGCGAGCACGACGAAGTGGAAGCCCGGGCCGCAGCGGTGGAGCAGTTCAATGCCGAGCCTGTTGAGGCCACTCCCGCCAAACAGGCCAGGAAGCGAACGGTGAAGACCGTCGAGCCGGTGGTCGAGACTTCTGCCGTCCCCGTCCGAAAGCCGCGGGCACCTCGGAAGACGTCTAGCACCGCGACATTGAGCTGAGGCAGGACGGCGCGCATCTGGGGTGGAGAGGGCCACGCATCCATCGCCGTAGGCCGGCCATATCCCTTCGACAAGGCATCGAGCGCCGTCGGCGGCACCGCCATTCCGCAGGGTGTCAGAC
>JAYVMK010000402.1:0-2880 GCA_043758995.1 Lichenibacterium sp.
AGAAGACCGGCGCCGTAGCCGAGTTGCGTCATGGTGACGATGAGGCCGGCACCGGCATGGGACAGGCCGAGCGAGGCGCTGATCGGTCCTGCCAGAGGCTGCGAATAGTAGAGGTTGGCCACGATGAGGCCGCAGGCGGCAGCCAGCAGCACCGTCATGCCGCGCGGGACCGCGAGCGGCGAGGCGGAGGGTTCGTCGGAGGCGGTGGTGGTGGACAAGGATCTGGCTCCGGGCGAGGCCTTCGTGCGCTGGACCACCGAGGCTCGTCCGTCAACCGGCCGCGGCAGGGGTCCTGCCATGCATGCACGTCGCCGCGCAGCCCGAGGCGTCGCCTAAGCCGAGGCCGGGCCGCCCTTGAGCACGAGCGGCAAGCCGGCCGTCACCAGCACGACCCGCCCGCAAACCTCCGCCATGCGCTGGTTCAACAGGCCCTGCACGTCGCGGAAGTCGCGGCCGAGGCGGTTGTCCGGCACGATGCCCCAGCCGACCTCGTTCGACACGAAGACCGCCGGCCCGGCGAGGCCCGGCACCACCCCCGCGAGGGCAGCACAGGCCGCCTCGACCGCACTCCGCGCTGACTCGGGCGAGGCCCCGAGCATGACGTTGGTCAGCCACAGCGTCAGGCAGTCGACCAGGACCACACGGGCCGGCGCGGCTTCACGCCGCAGCGTCTCGGTCAGCGCCAGCGGCTCCTCGACGGTGCGCCAACCGTCGAAGGCCCGCGTCTCGCGATGCTGCGCGATCCGGTCGCGCATCTCGTCGTCCCAGGCGGTCGCGGTGGCGAGGTAGACCCGCTCCAGGCCGGAGGCGCGGGCCAGCGCCTCGGCGTGGCGGCTCTTGCCCGAGCGGGCGCCGCCGATGACCAGCGTCGCAGGCGGGATCACCGGAACAGCCAGCGCAGGAGCTGTTGCCAGGAGAAGGTCGTGCGATTGTAGACGCGGTTATAGGCGGCCCGGCGCGGGTTCGTCAGCCAGCCCCAGCCGCGCGGGGCCTTGAGGCCGAGGTTGTGGCGAAGATAGCGCCGCCACGACATCCGGGCCGCGATGCTCTTGCGGGGTGAGGGGCGACGCAGGCCGAATTTCATGCTGCGACGCTAATCGCAGGCGCGCGAGGCGTCCAGCATCGCCGGCCCTCACCCAGGTTCGGCCTTTCGCCCCGGCCAAAACCTGCTAAGCCGGTTCGTCGCCCTCCAGTATTGCATACAAACTTATGCCGCTCAGCCGTCTCCTGTCCCGCGTCAAGTTCGACTATTACCTGCTGGCGCTGATCGCCACAGTGGCGATCGCCGCGGTGATCCCGGCGCGCGGGGCGGCGGAGCCGATCGCCAAATACGCCGTCTATGCGGCGGTGTTCCTGCTGTTCTTTCTCTACGGGGCGCGGCTCTCCACCAAGGCGGTGGTGGAAGGGATCGCGCATTGGCGGCTGCAGAGCCTGGTGCTGCTGTCGACCTTCGTCCTGTTCCCCATCATCGGGCTCGGGCTGACGGCGGCGCTGTCCCGCTGGCTGCCGACGGAACTCGCCATCGGGCTGATCTTCGTCTGCGTCCTGCCGTCGACGGTCCAGTCTTCGATCGCCTTCACGTCGATCGCGCGTGGCAACGTGCCGGCGGCGCTCTGCAGCGCCTCCGTGTCGAACCTTCTCGGCATGGTGCTGACGCCGCTGCTCGTGGCGGCCCTGCTGACGACCCACGGGTCGGGTTTCTCGCTGAAGGCACTCGGCGACATCGCGCTGGAACTGCTTCTGCCTTTCGGCCTCGGCCAGGCACTCCGCCCCTGGGTGGGCCCCTGGATCACGCGGCAGAAGCACATCCTGTCCTATGTCGACCGCGGATCGATCCTGCTCGTCGTCTATTCGGCCTTCAGCGAGAGCGTGGTGGCGGGCGTGTGGTCCCACATGGATCCCTGGAGTCTCGTCCTCGTCTTCGCGCTCGATACCCTGATGCTCGCCGTGGTGCTGGTCATTACCACGGTGGTGAGCCGGACCTTGGGGTTCAGCAAGGAGGACGAGATCACCATCGTGTTCTGCGGCTCGAAGAAGAGCCTCGCCTCCGGCATCCCCATGGCCAATATCCTGTTTCCCGGGATGGCGGTCGGCGCCGTGGTGCTACCGCTGATGATCTTCCATCAGATCCAGCTCTTCGCCTGCGCCACGCTGGCGCAGCGTTACGCCCGGCGCCCCGTCGCTGCGGTACCCGCGGCAGCACCCGTCAGCGCCTGAGTGGCGTCGATCTGCGCCGATACGGGTTCGGCTCCCCCTAAGCGAGACGCCATCGGTTGAACGCCGGGAACGCCTGGCCGACGACGGGTGGCTGCGAGACGTGGAAGTCCATGCGGAACAGCGTGACGCCGGTATCGTCCCTCACGTTGAGGTGCCAGGCCTCGTAAATTTCACCGTCGCGCGCTGCGTCACGGATGATTTGTCCTGCGAGGGCCATACCCTCGGACCGCGCTGAAGCAACGTCGGGAAGCTCGGTCCCGACATCATCCGCATCGGATCTGCCGTCATAGACGTCGAAAAAGAACAAAGCCACGGCCGTGATCCTTCATGGCGAAGGTTAAATATCGAACCAGTAAGGCCGAAAGCGTTACGGCAAGCCCTCATGATCCGCATTGAGATTTGAGGGTTATGGACTTCCTATTCACGTTTTCATGAACATTCGCGCATGAGGGGTGGAAATGCCACACCCTGTCACGATCATAGACATGAGAGGGATCAGCGAACCCGTGTCGATCTCCCCAGAGCTGTCGATCCCGCCACAAGAAGTTCGATCCGAAACAGCGTCAAACCTGTGTCGTCCGTGACCTCGATGGTTCATTCTTCGCCGAGATCGTCCCCTTCCCGGCGTCGTTCATGATCTTTGCGGCGAGGATCGAGTCTTGG
>JAYVMK010000403.1:0-11230 GCA_043758995.1 Lichenibacterium sp.
CGATCGAGCCCAAGCTCGTCGAGCGCTGGCTGGACAGCGGTGTCGGCCGGGCGGATGTGACCTCGTCGAAGCCGAAGTTCTCGTTGGTGATGCCGCCGCCCAACGTCACGGGCCAACTGCATATCGGTCACGCGCTCGACATGACGCTCCAGGACGTCGTGGTCCGCCACAAGCGCCAGCGCGGCTTCGACGTGCTCTGGCTGCCCGGCACCGATCACGCCAGCATCGCCACGCATTTCGTGGTCGAGCGCGAACTCGCCAAGACCGGCGAGACCCGGTTCACGCTCGGCCGCGAGGCTTTCTTGGAGCGTGCCAATGCCTGGCGCGAGCAATCCGCCGGCGCGATCCAAAGCCAGTTGCGGCGCCTCGGCTGTACGCCCGACTGGTCGCGTGAGCGCTTCACGCTCGATCCCGTCATCACCAAGGCGGTGATGCGCGTTTTCGTGTCCATGCATGGCGAGGGGCTGATCCATCGCGGCACGCGGCTGGTGAATTGGGATCCCAAGTTCCGCACCGCCGTCTCCGATCTCGAGGTCGAGACGCGCGAGGTGGAGGGGCACCTCTGGTATATCCGTTATCCCCTGGCCAATGATCCGACGCGTCATGTCGTCGTGGCCACGACCCGGCCCGAGACGCTGTTCGGCGATCAGGCGGTGGCGGTCAACGCGACGGACGAGCGCTACAAAGACATCGTCGGGCAGGAACTCACGCTCCCGCTGACGGGCCGCACCATCCCGGTCATCGCCGACGACCATGCCGATCCGGAGCAGGGGACCGGCGCCGTCAAGATCACGCCGGCCCATGACTTCAACGATCACGCGGTCGGTCTGCGCCACAACCTCGTGCCGCTCGATGTCATGACGCCCGACGGTCGTATGAACGACTTCGTGCCGGAGCCTTTCCGGGGCCTCGATCGTTTCGAGGCGCGGGCCAGAGCCGTCGAGGCGCTCGAGGCGCTGGGCGCCATCGAGAAGATCGAACCCAAGACCATCCCGCAGCCCTTCGGCGACCGCTCGCAGGTGGTGCTCGAGCCGCGCCTGACCGAGCAATGGTTCATGCGGACGGACGGCCTCGCCGCCGTTGCCGCCGAGGCGGTGCGCTCCGGCGAGACCCGCTTCGTGCCCGGCAACTGGGCCAGCGTGTTCTTCCGCTGGATGGACAACATCGAGCCCTGGTGCATCAGCCGTCAGCTCTGGTACGGCCACCAGATTCCGGCCTGGTACGGCGAGGACGGCGAGATCTTCGTCGCCGAGACGGACGAGGAGGCTCATGCCGCGGCACGGCTCCATTATGGGCGTGACGCAGAGCTCAAGCGCGACCCCGACATCCTCGACACCTGGTTCTCGTCCGCGCTCTGGCCCTTCGCGACCTTAGGCTGGCCGGACGCAACGCCCGACCTCGCCCGTTACTACCCGCAAGACCTGCTGGTGACAGGGTTCGACATCATCTTCTTCTGGGTCGCCCGCATGATGATGCAGAGCATCCACTTTCAGGAGACGGCACCCTTCCGCGACATCTACATCCACGGTCTCGTTCGCGATGCCGCCGGCCAGAAGATGTCGAAGACCAAGGGCAACGTCATCGATCCTTTGGATCTCATCGCGCAATACGGCACCGATGCGACCCGCATGACGATGATGATCCTGTGCGGCCACGGGCAAGATATCCGCATGTCGGCGGATTCCGTCCGTCCCGCGCGGCTGTTCGCCAACAAGCTGTGGAACGCGGCCCGTTTTGCGGCCTTCAACCGCTGCTTCGACGCCGCCACGCCGGTGCCGACCGCACCGACCAACGCCATCGACGCCTGGATCGTGGTGGAGCTCTCCGCCGTGGCGCGCCAGACGTTGAAGTCGCTCGACGAGTACCGGTTCAGCGATGCCGCCATGGGGCTCCAGGCCTTCGTGCGCGACACGTTCTGCGACTGGTACGTCGAGTTCTCGAAGATCAGCATGACCGGTGGCGATGCCGAGGCGGCCGCCGAGACGCGCGCCGTCGTCGGCTGGTGCCTGAAGACCATCCTGCAGCTTCTCAATCCCTTCATGCCCTTCGTCACCGAGGCGCTGTGGGATAATTGCGGGGCCGGCGAGGTCATCACGGCGGCCCTGCTGCCGGACTTCGAGGCCCTGCCGGTCCGCGCCGAAGCCGCCACTCAGGTGGACGGCGTGATCGCGCTCGTGTCGCGCATCCGCTCGGTGCGCAGCGAGCTCAAGGTCGCTCCCGGCAAGCCGGTTCCGCTGCTCGTCTCGGCGCCGTCCGACACCGCCAAGGCACTGCTCGATCGGTTCGGACCGCATATCCGCCGGCTCGCCAACCTGTCCGGCATCGACGAAGCTGGTGTCGCTCCCGAGGGATCGGTGCGGCTCGCCGTCGATGGTACCGACTATCTGCTGCCGCTCGGCGACGTCGTCGACTTCGCCAAAGAGAAGCAAAGGCTCGAGAAGGAGCTGAAGAAGAACGAGAACGACAGCGCCTCCATCGCGCGTCGGTTGGAGGATCCCGCCTTCGTGGCCAAGGCCAACCCCGAGGTCATCGAGACGAACCGCGCCCGTCTCGCCGCCGCCGGGGTGGAACGGGATCGCCTGCTCGCCGCACTGGCGCTGATCTAAGCCAAATCGACGGCGTCATGACGCCTGCGGGGTTGCGACGCCCTTCTCTTGCCACCCCTTTGCGGAAACCTGCTAAGGGAACCGATGAAGAGGGCCGCTCGGCGGTCCAGCACGTTCGACGGAGGAGATCGCCTGGGCGATCTCCGGCCCCGCGAGGTTCAAGAACACACGATGTCCGATTTCATCCGCGAGGTCGACGAGGAATACCGTCAGGACCAGTTCCGCAACTTCCTGGCGCGCTATTGGGTGGCGCTGCTTCTGCTCGTCGTGCTGGTGCTGGCCGGTGCGGGCGGCTGGCGCGGCTATCAATATTATCGACAGCAGCAGGCCGAAGCGGCCGGGGCGCGCTACTTCGACGCGATCGACGCCACCGCGGCCGACCCCAAAGCTGCCGCGGCGTCTTTGGACTCGCTGGCCAAGGACGGGCCTGAAGGCTATCGCGTCCTGGCCCGCTTCCGCGCCGCCAGTGAACTCGGCCGCAGTGACGCGGCCGCAGGCGCCAAGGCCTTCGACGCCATCGCGACCGACACCGGCATCGCCCAGGAATTCCGGGACATCGCGGGCCTGCGGGCCGGCATCCTGACGGTCGACTCGGGAGATGCGGCGGAACTGCAGCGCCGGCTCGGGCCCCTGGCCGATACCAATTCTCCCTATCGGTCTCTCGCCCGCGAGATGCTCGCCGTGGCGGCGCTGAAACGCGGCGACGATGCCGCGGCTGCCAAATGGCTCGACGCCATCAAGACCGATCCCCTGTCATCGCCGGACAGCCGCCAGCGGGCCGGCTTCTTCCTGACGCTGGCTCAGCCTCCGAAACCGGCCGCACCGCCGGTGGCTCCGGCCCAACCCGCGGCTCAGCCATGAGCAAGGTTGCCATCATCGGCCGACCCAACGTCGGCAAATCGACGCTGTTCAACCGGCTCGTCGGCAAGAAGCTGGCGCTGGTCGACGACCAACCGGGTGTCACCCGCGATCGGCGCGAGGGCGATGCCTCGCTCTTCGACGCCGATTTCACGCTGATCGACACGGCGGGTCTCGACAACGCGGCCGACGAGACGCTGGCCGGCCGCATGCGCCAGCAGACCGAGGTCGCGGTGGCGGATGCCGACGTGATCCTGTTCGTCATCGACAGCCGAGTCGGCGTCACACCGATGGACAGCCATTTCGCCGGCCTCGTGCGCCGGGCCGATAAGCCCATCATCGTAGTCGCCAACAAGGCGGAAGGCCGGGCCGGCGAGTCGGGCGCTCTCGAGGCGCATTCGCTTGGGCTTGGTACGCCCGTGGCGATCTCGGCCGAGCACAACGAGGGCATGATCGACCTCTACGACGCCCTCGCCGCCGTGTTGCCGAAATCCACCCCGGAGCTGCCCGAGGAGGAATATGCCCCGCTGGTGCTCGGCGAGGACGAGCATGGGACCGAGCTCGATCCCACCAAGCCGCTGCGCATCGCCGTCGTGGGCCGCCCCAATGCGGGCAAGTCGACGCTGCTGAACGCCTGGCTCGGCGAGGACCGGCTGCTGACCGGCCCGGAGCCCGGAATCACCCGCGATTCGATCGGCATCGAATTCAAGTGGCGCGAGCGCGACTTGAAGATCTTCGACACGGCGGGCCTGCGCAAACGCGCCCGCATCGAGGACAAGGTCGAGAAGCTCGCCGCCGCCGATGCCATCCGCGCCGTGCAATTCGCCGAAGTCGTGATCGTGCTGCTCGACGCCACGATTCCGTTCGAGAAGCAGGATCTGACGATCGCGGCCCTGGCCGAGCGCGAGGGCCGCGCCATCGTGATCGGGGTCAACAAGTGGGATCTCATCGAGGCGCGCGGCTCGAAGCTCAGCGAGATGCGTGAATCGGCCGAGCGCCTGCTGCCGCAAATCAAGGGCGTGCCCGTCATTCCCGTGTCGGGCCGCACCGGCTTCGGGCTCGACAAGCTGCTCGAAGCGTCCTTCAAGGTGGCCGAGACCTGGAATCGGCGCCTCTCGACGGCACGCATCAACCGCTGGCTCGCGACGGCCCTCGACGCCAACCCACCGCCGGCGGTGAGCGGCCGCCGCATCAAGATCCGCTACATGACGCAGCCCAAGGCGCGGCCGCCGACCTTCGTCCTGTTCGGCAACCAGCTGAACGGACTGCCGCGGTCGTATCAGCGCTATCTCGTCAATCAGATGCGCGAGGTCCTGGACCTGCCCGGCGTTCCGATCCGGATCGTCACGCGCCAGGGCGACAACCCTTACGACAAAAACAAGAACCGTTGAGTTGGCGGCGGCGGCTGGTGCCGTCGCCGATCACGACCGCGCCCCTGCTCCACCGTCCTGGCCGGGCTCGTCCCGGCCACCCACGCCGGGCGGTCGCGACACAGGCAGTTAGGCGGGCTCGCGCGTGTGGCGGCCATTGTGGAACGGAGCGGCGTGGGTGGCCGGCCAAAGGCTGCCCATGTCCGGAGGATAAATCGTCCCTGACGTGACGATCGGAACCGGCATGGAGACCACCGGATGAGCTTCGACCTGAAGAGCCCCGCCGTGACGGTGCTGCCGGCTGCGGGGCCGTTGCGCGGTCGAGTGGCGCCGCCCGGCTCGAAGAGCATCACCAACCGTGCGCTGTTGCTGGCCGGCTTGGCCCGGGGTACCAGCCGTCTCACCGGCGCTCTGAAGAGCGACGATACCCGCCTCATGGCCGAGGCGCTGCGCGCCATGGGGGTGCGCGTCGACGAGCCCGGCGACACCGAATTCGTCGTGACGGGAACTGGTCGGCTCCGCGCTCCGACCGAACCCCTGTTCCTCGGCAATGCCGGAACCGCGACGCGCTTCCTCACCGCTGCCGTGGCGGCCGTCGAGGGCACCGTCGTGGTCGACGGCGACGCTCATATGCGCAAACGCCCGATCCGACCGCTGGTCGAAGCGCTGCAGAGCCTCGGCCTCGACGTCGAAGCCCCGAATGGCTGCCCGCCCGTCACGGTGCGGGGCAGGGGCCGCATACCGGCCGGGCGCGTCTCGATCGACGCCGGCCTGTCCAGCCAATACGTCTCCGCGCTGTTGATGATGGCCGCCCTCGGCGAAGGCGACATCGAAGTGGCGCTGGCTGGTGCCGATATCGGCGCGCGCGGCTACGTCGACCTGACGCTCGCCGCGATGCGGAGCTTCGGCGCCGATGTGGTCGAGCGCGACGCTGCAACCTGGGCGGTGCGCCCGACCGGCTACCGCGCCGCAGACTTCCACGTCGAGCCCGACGCTTCCGCGGCGACTTATCTCTGGGCCGCCGAGGCCCTAACCGGCGGAGCGATCGACCTCGGTGTCGCCGCCGACGCATTCACCCAGCCCGACGCGCGCGCCAAGGCTCTGATCGACGCCTTCCCACACATGCCCGCCGAGATCGACGGCTCGCAGATGCAGGATGCTGTGCCGACCCTCGCCGTGCTGGCCGCCTTCAACGAAACACCGGTGCGGTTCGTCGGCATTGCCAATCTTCGCGTCAAGGAATGCGATCGCGTGCGGGCCCTCTCGACCGAACTCGACCGCATCCGGCCGGGCCTCGCTTGGGAAGAGGGCGACGATCTCCTGGTCGCCTCGGATCCCGGCCTCGCCGGGCAGGACCTGCCGACCGACATATCCACCTATGCGGACCATCGCATCGCCATGAGCTTCGCCCTGGCGGGGCTGAAGATCCGCGGCCTTACGGTGCTCGATCCGGGTTGCGTGGCCAAGACCTATCCGGGTTACTGGGACGCGCTGACGCGGCTGGGAGTCGAGTTGCGACCGCAGTCGCGCTGATTCACGGGCGCTTGCGCCGTAACCAAGCTACGTCTATCGCACTCTTCTCACTGCGAGGCGCGTAGCGCCGAAGCAACCCAGCCGATGCTCTCCGGTTGACCTTGCCCCGAGGTGCTCTCGCTCTACAGCGGTTCACTTCGGTTCTGGGTTGCTTCGCTCCGCTCACAATGACGGCAAGGGTATAAATCCTCTGCGAGAGGGCCGCTCCGCGTCAGGCCGGGCCTTGAAAATTCATCATGCGGTCGGTCGGGAAGTCGTAAAGTTTGCCGGTGTCGCGGTGCTCGGGCGAGCAGAGCGCGACCAGCACGGGGGCCAGATCCTCGGGCGTCTTCAGCGTCTCGGGGTCCTCGCCCGGCATGGCGGCGGCGCGCATGCGCGTGCGGAGCGGCCCCGGGTTGACCAAAGTGACGACCACATTGGAGGTCGTGGCGGTCTCGGCCGCATAGGTGCGGGCCATGGCGTCGAGCGCCGCCTTGGAGACCGCGTAGGGTCCCCAATAGGGCCGCATCTCGGCCCGATGGCCGGCACCCGACGACACGAAGACCACGCGGCCCGCATCGGAGGCGCGCAGCAGCGGATCCAGCGAGCGGATCAGCCGGTAGTTGGCCGTGACGTTGACGGCCAGCACATTGTCCCACTGCTTCGGGTCGACATGGCCGATCGGCGTGATCGGCCCGAGCACGCCGGCATTGGCGACCAGAATGTCGAGCCTGCCCCAGCGCTCGTGCAGCGCCGCCCCGAGGCGGTCGAGCGCCTCGGAATCCTTGATGTCGCACGGCACCAGGGTGGCTTCGCCGCCGAGATGGCGGATGTCGTCGTCGAGCTCCTCAAGTGCGCCCTGGGTGCGGGCCAGCGCCACCACGTGAGCGCCGCCGCGCGCCAGTTCCAGCGCGGTCGCGCGTCCGATGCCACGGGACGCCCCCGTGACCAGGGCCAGCCGGCCTTCCAATGCGAGACTCATGAGGATTGCCTGATTGTGAGGGCCGCGGAAGGCGCGCGGTTGCGGCGAAGATATGCTTAGCTAGCGACAGGGCTTTCGGCAGGCAAGCCGGGCGGCGCTTCCGTGTTCGGAGCGGCACGACTTCGCGGGTAGGCGCGCATGAACGACGAATCGGCTCTTCACCTGTCGCGTGCGAGAACGCGCAAGCTGCGCAAGGTGATGATCGGCAAGCGCGCGGTCTTCACCGCCGGGCTGCGACCGAGCGTCTGGAACGACGTCTACCATGTCGCCATGACGGCGCGCCTGCCGGTCTTCACGGCCGGACTGGCGGCCGCTTTCCTTCTGACCAACGCCGTCTTCGCATCGCTCTATTGGATGGTCCCGGGCTGCGTCGCTAACAGCGGCGACGGCTTCGAGAACCTGTTTTATTTCAGCATGGAGACCATCACGACGGTGGGCTTCGGCGAGCTGTTCCCGCAGACCCGCTACGCCCACGTGGTCGTCGGCACCGAGGTCTTCACCGGCCTGTTCTTCACCGCCACGATGCTGGGGCTCATCTTCGCCCGCATGTCACGGCCGCGGGCACGCCTGCTCTTCGCCCGCGTTCTGGCCATCGGCCCCCACGAGGGCGCGCCGACACTCTGGGTCCGGGTCGCCAATGCCCGGCTCAACATCCTGTCGAGCGCCAATGCCCGACTCTGGGTGCTTCTGTCCGAGAAAACCGCTGAGGGCACGCGATTCAGGCGCTTCGTCGAACTGCCCCTGCTGCGCTCGGAGAACCCGACCTTCGCCCTGAGCTGGACCATTCTTCACACGATCGACGAGAACAGTCCCTTGTTCGGCCGCAACGGCGCCGAGCTGATCCAGGACGACGCACTCATCGTCGTCAACATCACGGGACATGACGAAGCGTCGGGACAGGCCGTCCAGGCTCGCGAGACCTATCTGGCGAGCGATATCCGTTTCGACCATCGCTACATCGACATTCTATCGACGTCGGACGACGGTCTCACACTTCTCGACTACGCTCGCTTCCACGACACCGAGCCGGTCGTGACCGAGGCCAACGACTCGACGTCGTGACGCCGGTCGGTCAGCTGGCCTCGGCCAGCAGAGCCCATTGCTTGGGGCTCGACTCGGCCAGCACGTCGGTGAGGCGCGTCGGGTAATCGCCCGTGAAGCAATGATCGGTGAACTGCGGCCGCACGGGATCGCGCTTCGACTGGCCCATGGCGCGATAGATCCCCGCGACGGAAAGAAAGGCCAGAGAATCCGCACCCATGAAGGCGCGCATCTCTTCGAGATCCATCTGAGCCGCGAGCAGCTTGTCGCGCTCGGGCGTGTCGATCCCGTAATAGTCGGGATGGGTGATGGGCGGACAGGCGATGCGGAAATGCACCTCCTTGGCACCAGCATCGCGCATCATCTGGACGATCTTCACCGAGGTCGTCCCGCGCACGACGGAATCGTCGATAAGGACAACCCGGCGTCCTTCGATGACGCCGCGGTTGGCGCTGTGCTTCATGCGGACGCCGATCTCACGGATCGCCTGGCTCGGCTGGATGAAGGTTCGGCCCACGTAGTGGTTGCGGATGATGCCGAGCTCGAAGGGAATGCCGGACGCCTGCGAATAGCCGAGGGCCGCCGGTACGCCACTGTCGGGAACGGGAACCACGACATCGGCATCCGCCGGGCTCTCGGCGGCGAGCTCTGCGCCCATATTCTTCCGGCCCTCGTAGACCGAACGGCCGTTCACGACCGAGTCGGGCCGGGCGAAGTAGATATATTCGAAGATGCAGGGACGCGCCGGCTGCGGCGGGAAGGGCTTCAGGCTCTCGATGCCGCTTTCCGAAATGACGACGACCTCGCCATTCTCGATGTCGCGCACGAAGCGCGCGCCGATGATGTCGAGCGCGCAGGTCTCGGATGCCAGAATGTAACGACCGTTGAGCTCACCGAGCACCAGGGGCCTGATGCCGAGCGGGTCACGTGCGCCGACGAGCTTCTTGTTGGTGAGCGCCACCAGGGCATAGGCGCCCTCGATCTGGCGCAAGGCTTCGACGAAGCGTTCGACGAAACGACCGCGGCGGGAGCGCGCGACGAGATGCAGGATGACCTCGGTGTCCGAGGTCGACTGGCAGATGGCGCCGTCGCGCACGAGCTGCCGACGCAGCGTCAGTCCGTTGGTGAAGTTGCCGTTATGGGCCACCGCGAAGCCGCCGCCGTCGAGTTCGGCGAAGAGCGGCTGGACGTTGCGGAGCACCGTCTCGCCCGTCGTGGCGTAGCGGACGTGGCCGATCGAAGCCGTACCGGCCAGCCGCTTGATGACGGCCTCGCTCGAAAAGTGATCGCCCACGAGACCGTGACGACGCTCGGAGTTGAACTGGCGGCCGTCGAAGGCGACGATGCCGGCCGCCTCCTGTCCGCGATGTTGAAGGGCGTGCAGTCCCAGCGCCGTGATGGCGGCCGCGTCCGGATGGCCGAAGATGCCGAAGACACCGCATTTCTCACGTAGAGATTCGGTTTCGAGATCGCTCAATGACGCATCCTCAAGACGGGATGTCCGGAGCCTTGGATCACAGGCCGGACAAGAGGCGAACGGGAAGCAGCACCCTACGCCATGATAGGGCTGAGATGGAGCAGCTCGCGGCTCTTTTTAAGGCCGGTTCCCTAACGTCAGGGTTTTTTGTTGCCCGGCTTCGTCGGGGCGCTGCCGCCGATGACGGCGTTCAGGCCTTGTTTGTCGACGGCAGGTGCCGATGCCGTGGCGGCGGGCTTGGGCGTGGTCGGCGCCGCATCGGTTCGGCGTCCAGGCGCGACCGGCGTAGGCGCAGGCGCTGCGTCGGTGGCGGCCGGTGCATCGGCGTCGGCCGGGGCGTCGTCGCCGGGCACCACGGTCTTGTCGCGCTTGAAGCGCTTGAGGAAAGTATTCTCCGGGTCCTCGGGCAGCATGGCCACGATCTCGTCGCCGGTTGCCTGGAGAAGGGGCTTCGACTTCGCGGTCGCGACCCAATCGGGCTGTGACTTCACCGGCACCAGCCAGTTGAAAAACAGGAACGCCACCACCCCGAGCAGAAAGCCACGCGCCGCGCCGAAGACGAAGCCCAGCGTGCGGTCGAGCGCCCCGATCCGGCTATCGAGGATCGCGTCGGAGAGTTTCACCGTCACGATCGACACGAGGATCAGGGTGACGAAGAAGACGATCGCGATCGACGCGATCATGCGGATCGTGTCCTTGGCAATGTAATGTTCGAGGTAGGGCATCACTCGCGGATAGAGCAGGTAGGCCGCCACGGCGGCCGCGCCCCAGGACGCGATGGCGAGGAGCTCCCGTGTCAGCCCTCGCACCATGGAGAGCAGTGCCGACACCACGACGATGCCCAGCAAAGCCAGATCGAGATAAGACGGCATGGCTCTGCCCTTGCGGCTGTTGGTCGTCGACGTGACAGGAGTGGATCTGCCGCCCATCCACAGTCCAGCGCCGTGCTGCCGCATCCGGTCTGGCTGGCAAAGCGACGCTGTCATGTCCATGGGCGCCGATCACCGGCCGGCGCGTTATAACTAAGGAGGCTCTTGCCGTCACCCATTGCACGCCCGGAAAGGCGACCGCATCCGGAAGTCGTCGTGGACAGCCGTGCTGGAGGCCATCGCTGTGTGCCTGAAGGGCGTTCCCGTCAGAACGGCGCGCCCTCGATCTCGGCTTCGGTCTCGGCCGGCCGCGCGGAGCGGCCCTCACGAGGCAGACCGCGCTTCGCATCCGACTCCACCCTTCGCTCGCCACTGCGGCCGCCCGGCAGCGCGGCGATGCGGGCGACGACGTCGGCGATGTGGTCGGTGCGCTCGATCCGCAATCCGGCCGTCTCGTCGTTGCCGCCCGGCGGCGCGACCGCAGCGCCGAAGCCGAGCTTGGCCGCTTCCTTCAT
>JAYVMK010000404.1:0-4819 GCA_043758995.1 Lichenibacterium sp.
ATCGACAGCCGCCGCCACGTAGCGCAGCGTGACGGGGTAGGGCGCTTTGATTTCTTCGGCCCGCGCCTTCAACGCCACCGGGTCGAGCCGTTCCGCTTCGTTCTCTCGGTGCGGACGCGCGGCGTAGGTATTGACGAAGGTGCGCCGTTTCTCGTCGTCGCGTTCCGCGGCTTCCATCTCCGTCGCCACCTCGGCGTGCTCGGTGAGGTGGCCGAGCAGCACGCTTCCGTGGTGCGAAATGATGGACTTGTCGGACTGCTGGACCATGGGAATCCAGTCCCCAAGTTCCAGCATGTCGAGCCGTTCGCGATCGGTAATGCGATGGCCGCATGTCTTGCACGGCAGGACCGCGAGGTGCGGCTTGCCCTTGGGCCACGCGAGGTTTTCTACGTCGAGCGTCTGGAACTCGCCGCATTCGACGCACGGACAGAAAAACAGCGCTTGGTCGCCGCGCTCGAACCATTGCACGATACGAGAGCCCTCGACGGTCGGGCTCGACGAAATCACGCATTTGGAGATGCGGCGAAACGCGTGCAGGCGTTTCCGCGCCATGGAGACAGGGTCGCCTTCCTTCGGGATCGTCGGGCACAGCCGGTCACACTCGTCGATCCACAGATATCGGATGGACCGTGCCGAAAGTGCCGCCGGGTTCCACGATCCCACAACGCTCATGAAGCCGCCGGGGAACCTCTTGAACGTGAGGCTATCGCCGCGACGCTTGCCCTTACCGATCCGGTCGCGCAGCACGGGGGTCGCCGCCGCGAGAGGGTCGAAGCGCTCCCGCACGAACTGCTTGACGGTGCTGTCGTCGGGCGACACGTGCAACATCGGGCCGGGCGCGTTGACCATCGCGTAAGCCAGGAGCGTATCTATCGACAGGCTTTTGCCGATCTGACTGGCGAGCATGAACGACGCGGTTCGGACTTCCGGTCGCATCACGCGGTCGAGCATGTCCTTTTGAAACTTCCGAAGTTTCAACGGTCCCGGCTCGGCGTTGTTATCGTCGGGTAGCCGGATGTTAGCCTCGGCCCATTCCGACGCTGAGACGCGCGCTGGCGGTGCCCACAACCGGGTCCAGGCGTAGTGCAGTTCGGTCGAGGTCGAATTGACGTTGACGCTCACGATAGCGCCTCGTCGATGATGCGCTCGGGGTCCGCGAGGGTCGCCAGGATGGCGCGCACGTCGATCTCGATCAGTTCGGCCAGCCGGTGCAGATCGGTTATCCCAACGAGCTTGGGAGCGGCGCGCGTGCCAAGGTCGAGGAACGCGTCGCGGGCGCGTTGCACCATGTCGTCGAGCGCGGACTCGACCCGATCGCGCCGGAGGTACTCGCCTTGCTTCGTGGCAAGGTCGAAGGCGAGCTTTCGGCCGCGTAGGCTCTCCGTCCCCGCCCGCGCGCTGGCCAGGGAGGCCGTTGCGCTCGACATTCCCGCGCCACGTCCCGCGGCCGCGTGCCCCGCCAGCAAAACAGGGTCGGCGTCACGCGCCAACACGGCCAAGGCTTCAGCCTTTGGGAAGCGCCGGCCGGATCGCTCGCCCACGCCAGCGTCACGCAAAATGCGCCCTGCCGTGCGCGCGTCCATACCGGCTGCCTCGGCAAGATCTTTGAGGGACGAGAGGTCGCTGCTCATCGGGCCGCGCCGCCCTGCAAACCAAAAACGCGAACAGATTTTGTGGAAAAACCGGGGGTGTCGTCCCGCCCGCTGTCGAAGCGGCCTCCAAGGACCCGGCCGATACGGCGCACCGACCGTCCGCCCCGCCCGACGAGGGCACCAGCCCCCGCACAGGGCGACTGCGCGGCACCTACGACAGGGGACAGAGCGGCGCCGAGGTGCTGCGGGAGGTTGGATGCGTTGCGTTGCGCCTGCGCGGCTGTGGCGTGCTGCATCGCGAATGCATAGCGGCGCTCTATACGCTGCCCCATGGCTTCCACGGCTGCCCAATCGAACTCGCGCCGGATAGCGACGAGGCAGTGACCTTCGAAAGGGTTCTGTCCGGGGGAAGGGCCGAGCGCCACGCGAGCGCGGATCACTGCTGATCCCCATCATGAACCACGTCCGAGACGATGCCTTCGGAGAAGTCCACCAGGCCGAGTGCCTTGGCGACCGCGAGAGGCGCGCGCTCGGAAAGCTGGGCCCGCGCGACGCGTTCCCACGTCCTCCGAGGCACGCTGTTCACTTGGCGCATCGCCGTGCCAGGGCCTTCGGCATACAGCGGTTTCCAGTCGCCTCGACCTTTGCCGGTACGCACCACAACCAGCCTGTTACCGCTCCGGCCTAGGACGACGAACGCCTTTGCGACGAGCGGATTGGAGCCGCCCCCCGTCTGGCGGAAAGTCGATCCGACGTAGTCCGACCCGTGCTTGATCTTTGCCGGAACGCTGTTGCCGCCCTGCGCGCGAAGCATGTTGCCCGTGCCACGTCCTGACACGGTCCACCGCGCCGTAAGGCTGCCCGTAGTCGCGCCGCTTACGAGAGGCGTCCCTTTTCGGAAACGCGAGGCAGGAACGCCGGAATCTTCCGCTATGGCGATGATTGTTGCCCGCCGTGCGGCGCGCGCCGAGGTGTTGACCGCTGATCGGAGATTCTTGGCTAGCTGCGCCGTGGCCTTGGCGGTCCATGCCTCGAACGCAGCCGTGTCAAGGGTCACGGTGACGGCGACGCTCATCGACGCGTCATCCGGTTCAAGGCGTTGGCGATGCCTGCTGGTGTCTCGAGGCCGCTGTAGATCGAGGCCGGCGACGGGGAGCGCGCTTCGCGTGCTGCAACCCGCGCCAAGGGGCTTGAGGCGATGCCCATCCCGAAGCCCCTACCATCAGCAGCGAAGCGGGAAAGCGCGCCCGCCGCCGATCCTTGATGCGCTTCGGTCGCGTGGAAGCCGGGGGCGATGCAACGCGCCGTCCTCTCTGCGACCATGTCTCGAAACCCCTAAAGGTAGAACGTGGATCGTCTCGACCTTCTCCCCATAAGTCTATCCGTTTTTAGGAATAGTCAAGAGGCTGGTTTGAGGCTTTGTGGAAAACTATAAACGTCAACTCTAGCGACATACAACGCAACGATATCTGCATACGTATTTTTGTTATGCCTGTTACGACAGTCGTGTACGAACGTTATGCCTGAACGCAAAACGGCGACCCAAGGGCCGCCGTTAACAAGCTACAAGATGTTTATATGCGTTACGCGCTAGTCGCTCCAATGAGTATCGAAGCGAGGCGGTTCTAGGTCAGCGGCATCACAACAGGCGTTGATGGCTTGCTCGGTGATTTCGCCGTGAACGTTCGGACGTCGCGCAGTTACGACTTCGTCGCCTCGCACATAAATGAACGTCCGTTCGGTCTCATCGTCGCGAACGAAACCCTGCTCGGTTAAAAACGCCTCAAACTCGACGAAGTAAACACACGCGATCACGCCGCATAATGCTTCACGCGCGGTGCACGAGCTGCGGCCCTAACGCCGAGCGAGTTCAGTTTAGCGAGTAGCGCGTATGCCTCAACGCGGGCGTCGGCTTCCGTGTCCGCTACGGCGCAAAGCCCTTTCACGTCCGGCGACGTGATGCTGTGCTCTCCGCTCGAAAGGACACGATGGATAAGGCGCGGTTCATCGGGCATGTCGCGATCTCCTAGTGCTCATTATAGGCCGAGGCGCTGACTTAGGGAACAGCCCGTCTGAATTGGTCGCGGGGGCAGCCTTACACCTTCGAGATTTAACCGGCCTTCCCCCGCCCCCACCTTAAGGGTGTGGGGCTGGGAGATGGAGTGGCATCTATTTAACCGCGATATGACCGCGGCGGTTAAACGCGGTTAAATCAAGCCAATGTTTTCGTTCAGGTTTTATGACCAGGGCGTTCGAGCAAGATATGACCGCAGGATTTGACCGCCGGTCATAACCCCCGCGGTCATATCGACGGTCATAAATTCGGCCGCTCCACTGCCTCGGGCAGGCCGTACACAGTTCCCTTTTTCTCTCCGCGGCTCACAATGAGACCCGCTTCTCGCATGTCGGCGAGCAAGGCTCCGAAGGCCGTGCGCTGCATTTCAGGTGCCTTTTGATCTCTGGCGCGCCGCCGAGCGTTGAAGGCATCGAGCAACGCGCCGCGAGCACAGCCCTTGCCGCCCGCCTCGGCTGACAGCTCTCGGACCACGTCGATAAGCGTCGTTCGCTTGGCTTGCTCGGCAGGGTCACAAACCGCGAACGTTTCGGCCGCTTCGATTTCCGGTCCCTCGTCGTCGAGCTGCTTCGACACGTCGCCGAACGACTCCCCATCGCTCGCCTTTACCTCGGCCCGTCGCACGACGGCCACGGCTGCGCGCTGCATCTTGCCGGTATCGTCCTCCCGAGCGTCGTGCTCGACGATGTCAAAGTGCGTCGCTTGGGTGTCGCCTGTGTCCCGCTGCATTGTCGGGTTCAGCACGCACCCTGCTTTTGTGCGCCGGACTTGCATCACGGAATCAACGTTCGCGGTGTGAGCGGTCGACCCCGCAGCACCCTTGGTCGGATCTTTTCCTTCGTGGTGCACATACCCCGCGGCACAACGGCAGGCATCGCGCAGGCGTGCCAGCTTGGCTGTGAACACGCCAACGTCGCGGGGGTCGTTCTCATTGGCTCCCGGCGTCACGGCGCGGAACGTATCAAACAGCACGAGCCCGCAATCCATGCCGTGTCGGGCCTTGAACGTGCGGACCTGTTCGATAAGTGCCCTCAGGTGCTCGTCACTGCCGAACATGTCCGTTGCGGCGCGACGCGTTTCGATTGGGCCATCGTCCTCGACGTGACCGATCGCGGCTTGTCGGTTGTGCCACGCGTCCTGGCGAAGCGCGAAC
>JAYVMK010000405.1:0-3135 GCA_043758995.1 Lichenibacterium sp.
CTTCAGGGTGATGCCCGAGTAGAAATCGACGTTGGGATAGAGCTTCTTCTCGATGAAATACTCGTCCGATAGGGCGATCCGCTCGAGCTCGACCGCCACATCGAGCAGGGGATCGTCCTTGATGCCCATCTCGCTCAAGACCTCGTGGCAGGTCTTCTGCATGATCTTGGCACGGGGATCGTAGTTCTTGTAGACGCGATGGCCGAAGCCCATCAGCCGGAACGGATCCGACTTGTCCTTGGCGCGCTTCACGTATTCGGGAATGCGATCGACGGTGCCGATCTCGGCCAGCATCTTCAGCGCCGCCTCGTTGGTGCCACCATGCGCCGGCCCCCACAGACAGGCGATGCCGGCTGCGATACAGGCGAAGGGGTTGGCACCCGACGAGCCGGCGAGCCGAACCGTCGAGGTCGACGCATTCTGCTCATGATCGGCGTGGAGGATGAAGATCCGGTCGAGTGCGCGCGCCAGAACCGGATTGACCTTGTAATCCTCGCACGGCACCGCGAAGCACATGTGCAGGAAGTTCGACGCGAAATCGAGGTCGTTCTTCGGATACACGAAAGGCTGACCGATCGTGTACTTGTAAGCCATGGCGGCCAGGGTCGGCATCTTGGAAATTAGGCGGATCGAGGCAATCATCCGCTGCTTCGGATCGGAGATGTCCGTCGAGTCATGGTAGAAGGCCGACAGTGCGCCGACGCAGCCCGTCATCACCGCCATCGGATGCGCGTCGCGGCGGAAGCCGGCGAAGAACCGAGCCATCTGCTCGTGCACCATTGTGTGGCGCGTGACCGTATAGTCGAACTCGGCCTTCTGCGCCTTGGTGGGCAGTTCCCCGTAGAGAAGCAGATAGCAGCTCTCCAGGAAGTCGCCGTGCTCCGCCAGCTGCTCGATGGGGTAGCCGCGATAGAGCAGCACGCCCTGGTCGCCGTCGATGTAGGTGATCTTGGATTCGCAGCTCGCCGTCGAGGTGAACCCGGGATCATAGGTGAACATGCCGGTCTGGCTGTACATCTTGCCGATATCGAGCACGGACGGCCCGATCGTCCCTTCCTTAAGGGGGAGGTCGACCGACTTGTCGTCGACCAGCAGTTTGCCAGGATTCAGCGTCATGGGGAGGAAACCTCTGCGACGTAAGGGCGGGCCGGAAACATGGATTCGCGGGCCCCGGATGGCCTTGTGCGCTGCACCAAAGCTAAATCATCGGCACTTGCCGTCAAGCTGTGCGGCGAATCGGCCGGGATGACAACGCATTCATCGGGTCCGAAACGCCTGTGCAGATCGGTGCGCATCATGGCTGCGCGACAACGGTCGCGGCGTCCCGCAAGCGCCCGAGGCTCTCGTCGCGCCCCAGGACCTCGAGGACGTCGAAGATGCCGGGCGAGGTGGAGCGCCCGGTCAATGCGGCGCGCAGCGGCTGAGCGACCTGGCCGAGCTTGGCGCCGGAGACTTCGGCGAAGGCGCGCACCGCAGCCTCGGCTTCCGAGGCACTCCAGTGGTCGAGTGCCTCCAGACGGGGCAGAAGCTCCGCCAGGGTCGCGCCGCTCTTGGCCAGGATATCGGAGGCTTTGGCGTCCATCGCGAGGGGGCGTTCCGCGAAGAGGAACATGGCACCGTCGAGCAGTTCGACCAGCGTCTTGGCACGCTCCTTCAGCCCCGGCATGGCGGCCAGAAGCATGGCACGGCTCGCCTGGTTCATCTTGGGGACCAAGGCTTCACCGCCCGGCAGATGGGGCAACGTGCCGATCAGAGTGTCGACGAGATGCGCGTCATCCGACTGCCGGATGTAGTGCCCGTTCATGTTCTCGAGCTTGGCGAAATCGAAGCGCGACGGCGAACGGCCGACACCGCCGAGGTCGAAAGCGGCGATCATCTCGTCGGCGGCAAAGAACTCACGATCGCCCTGGCTCCAGCCGAGCCGCAGCAGATAGTTACGCAGCGCCTCGGGCAGGTAACCCATCGCCCGGTACTGCTCGACTCCGAGCGCACCATGACGCTTCGACAATTTGGCGCCATCGGCCCCATGGATCAGCGGAATATGCGCCATGGCGGGGACGGGCCAGCCCAGGGCCGCATAGATCTGCATCTGCCGGGCGGCGTTGGTCAGGTGATCGTCGCCCCGGATGATCTGGGTGACGCCCATGTCGTGGTCGTCGACCACGACCGCCAGCATGTAGGTCGGCGAGCCGTCGGAGCGGAGCAGGACGAGGTCGTCGAGATCCTTGTTGGCCCAGGTGACGGTGCCCTGAACGGCATCGTTCAACACCGTCGTTCCGTCGAGCGGTGCCCGAAGCCGGATGACGGGCTTGACGCCGGCGGGCGCCTCGGAGGGATCACGGTCGCGCCAGCGGCCGTCGTAGCGGGGCGGACGCTTCTCGGCGCGGGCAAGCTCGCGCATCTCGTCGAGCTCGGCCGGCGTCGCGTAGCACCGGTAGGCATGGCCAGCCGCAATGAGTTGCTCGACGGCCTCGCGATGGCGGTCGGCGCGGCTCGCCTGATAGACGACGTCTCCGTCCCAATCGAGCCCGAGCCAGCGCAGCCCCTCCAAAATCGCGTCGATCGCCGACGAGGTCGAGCGTTCGCGATCCGTGTCCTCGATGCGAAGCAGCATCGTGCCGCCCTGGCGGCGCGCATACAGCCAGTTGAACAGGGCGGTACGGGCGCCTCCGATATGGAGGAAGCCCGTCGGCGACGGCGCGAAGCGCGTGATCACGGGCTCGGGCATGGCAGCTGCACTTTAATCTGGAACGAAGGATGAACCGGCGGGGACGAGGCCTTGCCGGGGCGGCGCCGCTCTAACATGAAGGATCGTGTCTCACAAAGGGCGAGAGGCCGCCGTGCCGAACGCGTCTGGTAGAGGAGGGCTCGCGGGCGTTCTGGCGGGTGCCGGGCCGCGTGGCGCTTCGGCCATCTGGGATCGGCTCACCGGCCTGTCTCTGTCACGGGCCTGGACCGAAGAGCGAGGCGAGCGGCGCCCCTTCCTGTGGCTTCCGGTCGCGGCTGGCGCGGGTGTCTTCCTCTATCTCGCGGCGGATCGCGAGCCGGTGCTGTGGTTGCCGCTGATGCTGCTCGGCCTCACGGCTCTGGCCTCTGTGGCCACGCGCCGACATCCCGGGCCCCTCGGCGTTTCCC
>JAYVMK010000406.1:0-7306 GCA_043758995.1 Lichenibacterium sp.
GGTACCTTCCCGATCGATGAGATCGACACCGTCGCGAACGTGAACAAGTCGCGAGGCAAGGCTTCTCGATCCACCGGTGTGCGCACGTGACACTCAGCCGACACCAGCCGATGGCACGTCTGCGATTCGATGTGTCTGATGGCATTTTGAGCCGACGGCATTCACCTTTGCGATTTTGCAATACGCGCCGAATGCAACCCGGAATCCGTCCTGCCACTCAGGCGAACCGGCCTCAGACAGGCCAACCTTGGTGGGCTCGGCGCTGGCGGTCCGGCGCGGCGGATGGCACCGGTCATCTCGCCATGCTCGGTCACCTTCGCCACTCAGGCACTTGGCTTCCCGTGAACTTCCTGCCTCGTGCCGTCATGACGAGCGAAGGGGAGCCAGGCAGCACCAACCCGAGCAGCGGCGGAGCGTCTTCGACGCCCCGCCTTTCGCGATGACGGTGGAAGGGTCTCTGTTCAGTAGACCGTCGGGTAGACGTATTCGACGAGAAGCTTCTGGATGAAGAGGATGATCAACAGCAGGATCACGGGCGACACATCGATCCCGCCGAGGTTCGGCAGGATGCGGCGGATCGGGCGCAGGGCGGGCTCGGTGATGGCTTCGAGGAAGCGCCAGATCGAACGGACGATGTCGTTGCGAAAATTGATGACGTCGAAGGCGACCAGCCAAGACACGATCGCCATGGCGATGACCGCATAGCTGTACCAGTTCAGCACGAGCAGAATGATTTCGATGAGCGCGCGCATAGAGGCTCCGGCCGGGACATCGCCGCATGATCGCCCGAGTCCGAACGGCCCCGATGTAGCGATCCGCCCTCGCGCCCGCAACCCGTGGCGGAGCGGCCGGCTCTCCTATAGTAAAGCGGCGGCGACCGTACCGAGGAGAGAGACGGGGTGGCGAGCGACGATGCCCGAAGCATAGCGGGTCGAAGCAGGATTTCGTCCGCACCGGCTGCGGAGCGGCTGACCGGAGCGCAATGGCGCACGATCGTGCTGGCCAGCCTCGGCGGGGCGCTCGAATTCTACGACTTCATCATCTACGGCATCTTCGCGCCCTCGATCGCAGCAACCTTCTTTCCCGCCCGCGATCCGCTCGCCGGGCTGGTCCTGACCTACTCGGTGTTCGCCGGAGGCTATCTGGCGCGGCCCTTGGGTGGCCTTCTGCTCGGCGGCCTCGGAGATCGCTACGGGCGGCGCTCGGTCTTCCTCGTCTCGCTCGTCGCCATTTCGGCCTCCACGGTGGCGATGGGCCTCCTGCCCGGCTATGCCGCCTGGGGCTTCGGCGCCACGCTGCTGATGGTCGTGCTGCGCCTCCTCCAGGGTCTGTGCCTCGGGGGCGAGTTGCCCGGCTCCATCGTCTATGCGGTCGAGACGGCGCCGCGCCGCGGCGGCTTCGCCTGCGGGGTCCTGTTCTTCTGCGTCAATTCCGGGGTCAGCCTCGCGGCGCTGGTCAGCCTCGGCATCAACACGCTCATGCCCCCGGCCGAAGCCGCCTCATTCGGCTGGCGTATCGCCTTCGTGATCGGTGGGCTGACGGGCCTCGCCTCCTTTGCGATCCGTCGTCGCCTCCAGGAATCGGCAGAGTTCGCGGCCTTGCGGGGGGCGGCCTCGCGGACCCCGGTCCGCGACCTCTTCCGCGATTACCCGGCGCCGCTCCTCCTGGGCATCGGCACGTCGGCCGCGACCTCGGTCTTCAACGGCATGATGTTCGCCTATCTGCCGGGCTATCTGATCCGGGTCCTCCACTACGCGCCGAGCGAAGCTTCGCTGGCGCAGAACGTCGGCCTCGCCACGACGTCGCTGGGGCTGCTCGCCGTCGCCTGGATCGGAGACCGCATGCCGCGCCGCTATCTGCTGGGGGCCGGGGCCGCGCTGCTGGTCGGGTTCAGCCTTCCGTTCTTCCAGGCGCTTGCCGATCGAAGCCTCGGCCTCGTGCCGCTCTTCGTCCTCGCCGGCCTCGCGGCAGCACTGTTCAACGGCACCTTCGCCATGGTGCTGGCCGACCTCTTTCCCACGCGGGTGCGGTTCTCGGGCGTCGCGGTCTCCTACAACATCAGCCAGACGCTGTTCGGCGGCACGGTGCCGCTGATCGCCGCCGAACTCGTGTTGGTGACCGGCAGGGCCACCGCACCGGCGCTGGTCGTCATCGCGTTTGCCACGCTGGCGGTCGCGGCGAGCTTCGGGCTGAAGCGCTGCGGCGGCCGCGTTGCCGCCGCGTCAGCCTAGGCGGGCAAGCCCGGGAAAGCTCTCGATGAGCCAGAACGACAGGCTCTGCATCCCGCCCGACAGGAAGGCGATGCCGGTCAGCACCAAGGCGGCCCCTGACAGCTTCTCGAGCAGGCCGAAATGGCGTTTGAACCCGCGCATGAACGTCGTGAAGGCGCCCATCGCCACGGCGGCCAGCACGAAGGGGATGCCGAGCCCCGCCGAATAGGCGAAAAGCAGCGCCGCGCCACTGCCGACGGTCGCCTGCGAGCCCGCGACCGCCAGGATCGCGGCCAGGATCGGTCCGATGCAGGGGGTCCAGCCGAATGCGAAGGCAAGCCCCATCGCATAGGCGCTCCACAGTCCGGGCGGCCGGTCCACTTCGACGCGCGCCTGCCGGTAGAGGATGTTCAGCCGGAACAGGCCGAGGAAGTGCAGCCCCATGACGATAATGGCGAGGCCTGCCGCGATCGAGAGCGCTTCGCCGTATTGGCGGAGCAGCGTGCCGAACGCCGAAGCCGTGGCGCCCAGCGCCACGAAGACGGTGGAGAAGCCCGCCACGAAGAGGAGGCTCGCCAGAAAGGCTCCACGCCGGGACCGGGCCGCGTCGCCGCCCTGCAACTCCTCGAGCGTCGTCCCCGCCATGAAGCAGAGGTAGGGTGGCACGAGCGGCAGAACGCAGGGACTGAGGAAGGAGATCAGGCCGGCGACGATCGCGGCCGGAAAGGAGACGTGACTGTCCATGACTGTCCTTACCGCCTCCGCGGCCCACGGCCAACGGGACCGTCCGGGTCTTCGTCGATGCAGCCGCAATGGTTTCAAGCGTGTCCCGCGCGTGACACAGTCGAGCTTTCGCTTGCCGGTGCGAGCATCTTTGCGGCTTTCGTCAAGGGTTCGGCGTTACATGGCGGAGATCTCGGCCAGACGGCCGCGCGGGAGATGAGCTTGCGTCACTGGTTCCGGGCCCTTACGGCCTCCACCCTCCTCCTGGCCGCATCGCCGGCCTTCGCCACGTCGCCGCTGTTGGCCAATGGCGACTCGCCCTATTGGAAGCTCGACTACGCGAGGCTCGACACGACCTACGAGGCGATCGACCGCAAGGCGCATAAACTGGCTTCCTTCCGCTGGGATTCGTCGCTCTACTGCCGCTACCGCACGGGCTGGCAGGGCGCCGGCGCCTACAAGGTCGGCGACCGATTCAAGACGCGCTTCGGCTGGGACGGCGGTTATCCGTGGCAGGGACCCGGCACGCCGGAGGATCATGACCGCGACGAGCCGATGGCGGTCTACCGCGCAGACTACCAGCGCGAATTCGGCCACAAGGCGGTCTGCGGCTCGGTGCGCCACTACAGGCGCATCCGCCACGAAGTGGTTCTGCGCCGCAAGGACTGAGGCTTCGGCCGGCTCGCCGCCATGCGCAACCTTATCACGGATGTGCCGGGCATCAGGGTCGGGCATGCCGACGATCAGGCCCTCGCCTCGGGCCTCACCGCGATCGTCTTCGACGCTCCCGCAACGGCCTCGATCGCCATCCACGGCGGCGCCCCCGGGGTCCGCGATACGGCCCTGCTCGAACCCGAGATGACCGTCGAGGCGGTCGATGCGCTCGTTCTGTCGGGCGGCTCGGCCTTCGGACTCGACGCGATGGGGGGCGCCATGGCGGCGCTGGCCGCGATGGGGCGGGGTTTTGCGGTCGGGCCGACGCACGTGCCCATTGTGCCGGGCGCAGTGCTGTTCGATCTCAACAACGGCGGCGACAAGGCCTGGGGTCGGCAACCGCCCTATTGGGAGTTCGGCCACGCGGCAGTCAAAGCCGCGACGCTCGACTTCGCGCTCGGCAGCGTCGGGGCGGGGCTCGGTGCCACGACGGCCGATCTGAAGGGTGGGCTCGGCTCGGCCTCGGCAGTGACGACCCGGGGTTATGCGGTCGGCGCGATCGCGGCCGTCAATGCGCTGGGCCAGGCCACGGTCGGCGACGGCCCGCATTTCTGGGCCGCACCCTACGAGCGAGAGGGAGAATTCGGCGGCCTTGGCCTTCCGCGGTTCGATCGCTCCGGCGCACCAATCTTCCGCACCAAAGGCACGGCGCCGCAGAACACCACCATCTGTATTGTCGCCATCGACGCCGTTCTCACCAAGGCGCAATGCAAGCGCCTCGCCGTCGTGGCGCAGGATGGCCTCGCCCTGGCGCTTCGTCCCGCCCATGCGGCGCTCGACGGCGACGTCGTCTTCGCCGTCGCCACGGGGCTGAACCCGCGCCCCGTCACCACCGGCGACCTGACCGAGATCGGCGCCCTCGCGGCCGAGACGCTGGCCCGCGCGGTGGCGCGTGGGATCTACGAGGCCAGTGCCCTGCCCTTCCCGAACGCGCTTCCGAGTTGGCAGGGCAAGTTCGGCCGGGGCTGAGCGCGACTCTTCCGGCTCAGCGACAGCTTTCCAGTCGCTTCGGCTTCAGCTACGCCGACGCGCCCGCCAGGCCGCGGCGCTCTGGCCCCAGATGTCGATGGTCCGATCCTCGAACGGTGCCGGGAGCCGGCCCGGCCCTCGGTTCGTAGAGCCGAGACGCTCCGCCAGATCGATCGAGCCGATGTTGTCCGGGTGGATCGTATGGATCACGTCGTCCCAGCCGAGGTGATCGACGGCCCAGTCGATCGACGCCGCCGCGGCCTCGAAGGCATAGCCGCGCTTCTGCGCGTCGGTCAGGAGGCCCCAGCCGACCTCCGATCCAGGCCACCCGTCAGGGCGCCAGGGCCCGACTCGGCCGATCCAGCGACCGGAGACTTTTTCGATGACGGAAAACATGCCGAAGCCGTGCAGGGCCCAGGATCCTGCGACGCCTGTCAGGGTGCGCCAGGCCACGGCGCGCGGTCCGGGGCCGCCGAGGTACCGCGTCGATTCGGGGTCGGCGCCGAAGGCCGTCCAGCCGTCGAGATCGTCCAGGGCCGGCGGGCGCAGGATCAGGCGCTCGGTTTCGAGGACGGGTCCGAGCGGAGAGGACATGGCGTCGCGATCTGGTATGGCGGGAGGCGTTGATGGCACCGCAGAGCCGAGACGGCAAGCCGCGGCACGGAGGCTCGAACGATGGCCCTGACGATCGCGCGCGCGACGCTTGCCGACATCCCGGACGTGATGCGCCTCGAGCGTGGAGACGGCTTCGAACACCTCGTCGGGCGCTGGAGCGCAGAGCAACACGCAGCCGAGATGGCGACCTCCGGCTCGCGCTACCTCGCAGCGCGGTCCGAGACGGGAATCGAGGGGTTCGTCCTCCTGCAGGAGCTCGATGACCCGAACGGCTGCGCCACCCTGCGCCGCATCGCCGTGGCACAGCCCGGCGAAGGCCTCGGCGCGCGGCTGCTCGATGCCGCTCAGGAGGAGGCCTTCGGAAGCGCGGACGTTCACCGCCTGCAGCTCCGCGTCTATCCGGAGAACCCGAGGGCGCGTCGCGCCTATGCGCGCGCCGGCTTCGTCGAGGAGGGTCTGATGCGAGGCGTCAGCCGGCAGGTCGACGGAAGCCACCGCTCCATGCTGATGATGGCCATCCTACGCCCCGAATGGGTGGCGCGCCGCGGTTAGGACAAAGGATGGCGGCGCCCGATCAGCCGAACCGCTCCATCCTGTAGGGCGCCGGATCCGTGAAGGGCGCCTCTCCGGTCATCTGTTCGGCGAGAAGCCGCCCCGACACGGGACCCAGCGTGAGGCCATGATGCTGGTGACCGAAGTCGAACCAGATCCCGTCATGGTTCGGCGCCTTGCCGATGATCGGCAGCATGTCGGGCAGGCAGGGGCGCGATCCCATCCACGGCATGTCCTCGCGCGGCTCGGCCAGTGGGAACAGGGCGCGGGCTTTCGGAATGGCCCGACCCAACTGGACCGGCGTCATCGGGGCATCGCGACGCGCGAATTCCGCGCCCGTCGTGAGACGGATCCCCTGGTCCATCGGGGCCAAAAGATAACCGCCATCGGCGTCGAGGATCGGATGATTGAGCACGGCATTGCCGCGGGGCCGAAAATGCAGGTGATAGCCGCGCTTGATGCCGAAGGGCAGACGGTATCCGAGCTTGCGGAAGATGAGGTCCGACCACGGCCCCAGCGCCACCACCACGGCCGGAGCCGAGAGCCAGCCGTCGCGCGTCTTGACCCGCCAGCCGGTCCCGTCCTCGACGAGCGTCGCGGCGTCGCCCTTCATGAACCGGCCGCCGCGGGCCACGAACAGCGTGTTGTAGCTTTCTACCAAGCCGCCGGGGTCCGACACGGCTCCGGGATCGCGGAAATGCAGGGCGCCGATCATGCCCTCGCCCAGATGCGGCTCCCGCTCCGCCAGGCCTGCGGCGTCGAGTTCGTCGATCTCGAGTGCGAAACCGCGAAGACGCGCCGCATCCCGCAATCCCTTGTCGAAGCTGCGCCGGCTGCGAAAGCCCTTGATCCAGCCGACCTTGCGCATCAACGCCGTGCTGCCGGCGGCGACCATCAGCCGCTCGTGCTCGAGCAGCGACCGCTCGATCAGCGGGCGGGCGGCCTGTGCGATGCGCTCGACGCCCTTCTGCGACGAATTGAACCAGTATCGGACGAGGAAGGGCGCGAGGCCCGGGAGGGCTGCCGGATGATAATGCGCGTCCGTGGTGCGGTTCAGCGCATAGCGCAGCAGCGAGGTCGGATCGCGAGGAAAGGCATAGGGGTAGATCGACGAACGCTCGATCAGCCCGGCATTGCCATAGCTCGTGCCCATGCCCGCCTTGGGGGCGCGCTCCACCAGCACGACATCGCGTCCCCGTTCCTGGAGGTGCAGCGCCGCCGATACGCCCACGATCCCGGCGCCCAACACAACGACATCGGCCTTGAAACTCATGCCGTCCCTCCGCTCCGGCCACAGCCTAGCGTCTTGCGAGCGAACCGCCAGGGGAAGGCGCGCGGCGACTCGACGCCCGTCCTTAAAAAGGAATTTAACCCGCATCGCGTCGGATTGCATGCCAAGGCCACGATGGCACGCTACACGACACCTATGACTCTCCCTTCTCAGACCCACCGCCCCCTGGTCCTCGCCTCGGTGATGGCCGCCATGTTCATGATCGCCATCGAGGCGACGATCGTGTCGACCG
>JAYVMK010000407.1:0-6099 GCA_043758995.1 Lichenibacterium sp.
GCCCGACCGTCACGCTCTCCTACCCGCTGACGACCAAAAACGATGCGGAATGAAGCTGTAGACTGAACGTCGACCCTTTTTCAGCGACCTGCTAGAGGCGGACACGCAAGGATCGGACCGCGAACGGTAGGCTACAACTCGAGATCGGCAACGCAGCTGGAACGGTCCCAGCGACGGCAATGCAGGTCTGAGCCCGTCCGAGTTTGGGGCGAAGTGGCGAGCCGATCAGCGTCCTAAGATCGAGTCGAAACACCTTGTTCCGAGCCGACGAGGTAACTCGATGAACGATTGAACATTGCCCAAGGTGAACTCACGCCAGGGCCGTCAGACGCTTGTCGTCGGCGGGGTCGCCTACACCCCCGTCGAGACGGGGCGCATGTCACTCGAAGTCTGCGACCGCCTCGTCTCTTGAAAGATCATGGCGACCGCACGATCCCCCATCGCCAGGGCCGGGGCGTTCGTGTTGCCCGAGGGAATGAACGGCATCGCCGCACAATCGATCACGCGAAGGTCGTCGATCCCCCGCACCCGGAGACGCGCGTCGACGACCGCCATTGGGTCGTCGTCCCGGCCCATGCGCGCGGTGCCGACCGGGTGATAGTTGGTCTTCACCATTCGTTTGCAGAAGGCTTCCAAGGCTTCGTCGCTTTGAGCGCTGCTCCCGGGCAACAGTTCACCTTTGACGAGTCCAGACGCTGGAGCAGTAGCCAGAAGCTTGCGGGCGAACCGCATTGACGCCACCGTCAATCGCAGGTCCTCCGGGTGGCCGAAAAAATTAGAATCGACGAGGGGGCGGTCGAATGGGTCGGGCGATCGAAGCCTGACGGTGCCCCGAGCCTTTGGGCGCAAGAGGCAGGACGTCAGCGTGACGCCATGGGTCGGCTTGACGTCTGTAACGTCGCGGTCGAGGTAGACGATCGGAGCGCAGTAGAGCTGGATCGTCGGCCGGTCGCCGCCATCGGGATCGTAAAAGCAGCAGCAATCGACGCCGATCGTGGTGACGGGGCCAGTGCCGAAGGCCAGGTACTGCAAACCATTGCGGACCATGCGCCACCCCCGGTCCTCGCCGTGGTAGCCCGCGGACCGTTTAGTGGTTCCGGCGATAACCGGCACCTCGTGGTGATCCTGAAGGTTCCTCCCAACGCCCGGCAGGTCAACGACTGCCTCGATGCCATGCTTGGCGAGGTGATCCGCTGAGCCGATCCCCGACAGCATGAGGAGCTTGGCTGTGTTGTACGTGCCGGAAGCAATCAGCACCTCCGATCCTGCCCGAGCCCCGATCGACTGACCGTTCTGGACGTAGCTCACCCCCACCGCGCGACGGTTCTCGATAAGAATTCTCGTCACGGTCGCGCCGGTCACAACGGTCAGACGCGGGTCGGCGATCACCTGAGAGAGGAACGCCCTCACGGCGTCGCAACGCTCCATCCGGCCCGAGCGGCCGCGCCCGAACGTATTTTGCATTGGCCCTACGCCCGCCTGGCGAGCGCCGTTGAAGTCGCCGTTATAGGGAACGCCGCAACCCTGTGCGGCCAGCACGAAGGCTCGCGACATCTCGGCCATGTGGCCAGGGTCGGACACCTGCAGCGGGCCGTCTATTCCGTGAAAGGCGTCATTAAGGCGCGCGTTGCCCTCCATGCCGCGGAACGAGGCCAGCATGTCGGCGTAGGACCATCCCGAGTCGCCGCCCAGGAATGCGTCCCAGTCGTCGTAATCCTCGCGTTGGCCGCGCATGTACACCATGGCGTTGACCGAACTGCCACCGCCCAGCACCTTAGCCTGGGGGACGATCGGCGACCGGCCATCGAGTTGCGCCTGCGGCACGGCCTTGTGCATCTCGAGGAACTTGTCGCGGGCCAGGTATTTCATGTAGCCAGCCGGCATCCGCATCAGCCAATCGTACTTGGCGGGGCCCCTCTCGAGCAGCAGCACGCGTGCGCCATGGTCGCGCACCAGACGCGTTGCCGCAACACACGCGGCAGATCCGCCTCCGGCGATGATAAAGTCAAAGTCGCGTTGCTTGCCGGTCATTCCGCGTCGGTCCTAATAGGTTGCACGCCCGCCCGAGATGTCGAACACGGCACCTGTGGTGAATGAGTTCTCGTCGGAGGCGAGCCAAGTCACGAGCGCGGCAATCTCTTCGACCGTAACAAAGCGTCCGCGCGGGATCTTCGACAGCATGTAGTCGATATGGGCTTGGGACACCTGGTCCAGAATGCGTGTCTTGGCCGCCGCGGGCGTGATCACGTTGACCGCGATGTCGTGGGCTGCGGTCTCCTTGCCAAGGCTCTTAGTTAAGGCGATCAAACCAGCCTTAGCGGCGCTGTAGGCCGCTGCGTTCGGATTGCCCTCCTTGCCCGCGACCGAGGCGATGTTGACGATGCGGCCGCGCCCTTGTGAGATCATGCGGCGCACGACGGCGCGATTGACGTTGAAGGCTCCGTTGAGGTCGACGTCGATCACGCGGCGCCAGTCCGCTGCTAAATAATCCGCGACGGGCATCGTCGGGCCGGCAATCCCGGCCGAGTGGACCAGGACGTCCAGCGTGCCGTGGCTTTGGGTCAGCTTGGCGGCCGCGGATTCGACCGCCACGTCGTCCGTGATGTCGACGATATCGGTCACAACGGGGCCCCTGTCGCCGAGTTCCTTCAAGGCTGCCTCAAGCGCCTCGGCGTCGCTGTCCCAGATGATGACACGCGCACCCTCGACAAGGAGGCGGTCCACCACGGCCCGGCCGATCCCCTGCGCGCCGCCCGTGACAATCGCGTTGCGTCCGTCGTACCTGCCCTTCGTCGGCCCCATCATGATGTTCGCCCCTGTCTTGCCTCGCGCACCGAAGCGGGGAACCCGGACCAGCCCGCAAAGGGCCCGGACGCGTGTTCCTCGATCCGTAGAACTTCGTTCCACTTCGCCATTCGCTCAGATCGGGCGAAAGACCCGACCTTCAGCTGTCCCGCGTTCCACCCCACCGCGAGGTGGGCGATGGTGGTGTCCTCGGTTTCCCCCGAGCGTGCAGAGACGATTGTTCCAAGCCCCGCGGCACGTCCTGCGTCGAGCGCGGCCTTGGCTTCTGTCACCGTTCCGACCTGATTGACCTTGATCAGCACGGCGTTGACGGCGCCATCCTCCGCCGCTTCGGTCACGCGTCGGGCATCGGTGACAAGATAATCGTCGCCGATAACCTGGACTCGAGAGCCCACGGCGGCGGTGAATCGAGCCAGCCCTTGAGTGTCATCCTCGGCCAGGGGGTCCTCGATCGACAGAATGGGAAAGCGATCGCACCAGCAGACGAGCAGTTCGCACAGCCCGTCGCTGTCGAGTTCTCGCCTGTCCAGCCCGAGGCGGTACCGTCCGTTTCGGCCAAACTCGGACGCGGCGATGTCGAGGGACAGAAACACGTCGATGCCGGGACGGTACCCTGCCTCCTCGATGGCGCGGACCAGGGTTTCGAGCGCGTCCTCGTTGGTGTCGAAGACCGGCCACCAGCCGCCCTCGTCTGCCACGCCCTGCGCGCCGCCTCGTTCCTCCATCAGGCGACCGGCGGCGCGATATACTTCGGCCGTCGTTTCCAACGCCTCCCCGAACGTCTCGACCCCGGGAACCATGATCATCAGATCTTGGATGTCGATCCGCCGTCCCGCATGGGCGCCGCCTCCGAAGATCTGAATCTCGGGTAGCGGGATCGAGACCGCATCGGCGCGGGACAAGTAACGCCAGAGCGGGAGCCTCGCGTGGGCCGAAGCGGCGTGCAGCGCCGCTAATGAGACCGCCACCAAGGCATTGCCTCCAAGACGGGCCTTGTTGGGCGTGCCGTCGAGGTCAATCAGCATCGCGTCGATCCCGGCCTGGTCGAGCGCGTCAAGGCCCGCCAAGGTTGGGCCGATCTCGTCCCTGATTCCAGCAAGCGCGTCCACGACGTCGAAGCCGCCGAGCCTGAGCCCGCCGTCGCGCCGGTCTACAGCCTCGCGCGAACCTCGCGACGCACCCGCAGGCGCGATGCCACGCCCGGTGCTACCGTCGAGCAACGTGACTTCCGCCTCCACTGTCGGACGTCCGCGGGAGTCCCAGATGCGACGTGCCTTGACGGTGCGGATCGTGGATTCAGACAAAGGTGGTGCTCCAAGCTTGGACGATGGCGAACAGCGTTTCTGGTCGAGCCTGGATCAAGGAAAGAGCCGCCTCGCGGACCGAGGCGCGTCGCGCGTCGTCGAGGTACTCCACAGGCGATTTGCCGTCGACTCGAGCGAGCAGCAGGATCGGCAGCAGCGCCGCGCACCGTCGTTCCACCTCGGCGGGCGGCTCCCATTCCACCTCAGCCAGGTAGGCTTGGGTCAAGGCCAGGAACACGCCTAGGAAAGCCTGCTTGCTGTCAGGCCGGTAGGCGCCCTTTAGCAGGAGATGGTTCAGGCAGAACGCGAGGTCGAAGGCCGGGTCGCCGAACCAAGCACATTCGGCGTCGAGGAAAACCGGCCCACGCGGACCATGCAGAATGTTTTTAGGACTGACATCGCCGTGAACCAACACGCGCTTGTTGGCCATTGTCCGTGCGGCGACTTCAGCCAACCAAGGTCGTGCTTTTGGGTGAGCTCGGCCCGTTGCTCTAAGATAGGGCTCGATCCGAATGGCCTCGAAGGTCGCATCATGAGCGAAGCGACGCGCCAGACCTGGATCGTCGGCGCTGCGACGGTGGATTGTCCCGAGGTGCATCCCCACCGCGGCACCGAAGGTCTGGTCGGCCTTGCCATCCAGCAACTCGGATTTCCAGACCGGATAGTCGTCTGGCGGAAGGAATTCCATGGCGAACAGGCCAAGTTCGCTGTCCTCGGCCAGGACCGCTGGCACTGCGTCCGGAAGCCAAGCCGCGACCGTTCTGAGCCAAGCCGCTTCGGCCGCGTTGCGCTCGACCGGCGCCTCCCAAAGTGCGGCGACCTTCAAGCGAGGCAAGGCTCGCTTGACGCAGAAGCCGCGAGTCGGTGTGACGATTTCGACGATGTCTGACGAAACGCCCCCCACCAGGGGACGAACCGTGACGACCTCGTCTAGCCCGACGAGATGCAACTCTCTCAGAGCGGTCACGAGCTCGTCATTGTTCGAAGCGCGGTGATGCAAAACGGCGTTCCCGATCAACTGCGGGTCGGACCAGGCGTGTGGCGCTGATCCGAACTGTTAAAGGCGCGTCGGTCCTACTTGATGTAGCCTGCGCGCTTGACCGCCGTTTCGGCGGTGTTCTGGGCCGATTGCAAGGCCTGATCGACCGACATGGAACCCGCCAGCGCGGCCGCGATGTCTTGGCCGACGGCGGTGCCAATACCTTGGAACTCAGGGATCGAGACGAACTGCACGCCTGTGTAAGGGACCGGATCCTTGGTGGGGTGAGCTGGGTCAGCCGACATGATGGCTTTCAGCACCATCGGAGCAAACGGGGCAGCCTCTTGGTATTCGGAATTGTCGTATGTCGACTTGCGAGTACCGGGAGGGGCTGCCACCCAGCCTTGCGTTTCACCCACCAATTTCACGTAATCGGCCGAAGTCGCCCATTTCAGGAAATCCTCAGCGGCGGCCTCCTTT
Source organism: Lichenibacterium sp. (assembly GCA_043758995.1). Lineage (GTDB taxonomy): Bacteria > Pseudomonadota > Alphaproteobacteria > Rhizobiales > Beijerinckiaceae > Lichenihabitans. The sequence continues at coordinate 5,569 of JAYVMK010000407.1, forward strand.
TTGGTCGACGCGGGAATGGCCAGCGCCCAGGACCATGCCCACCCGCCACCCTTAGGCGTCACGGCGATAGGCGCGTTGGCGAAGCCGGTCTTGTCCGCCACTTGGCTCTGCTTCGGATCAAAAACGCGTCCGGCCGCAGATGTCGCGTCGATCCAGATTGCGCAATGACCAGAGGAAAACAGGGCCTGGTTCTCATTGAAACCGTTGGCCGTCGCGCCAGGTGGCCCGTCGGCCTTCATGATGTCCACATAAAATGTGACGGCATCTTTCCAGGGCTGGGATGTCAGCTGAGGTTGCCACTGCATATTGAACCACGAGCCACCGAAGGTATTGGCCAAGGTTCCAACGAAGGCCATGTTCTCGCCCCAGCCCGGCTTGCCTCGCAAGCAGATGCCGTACTGTCCACTGGCCTTGTCCGTGAGCTTGTCGGCGAACTGCCTGATCTGCTCGTAAGTCGGCTGCTCCGGCATCGTGAGCCCAGCTTTTTCGAACAGGTCCTTGCGGTACAGCGTGAAGGAGCTTTCCGCATAG
>JAYVMK010000408.1:0-6599 GCA_043758995.1 Lichenibacterium sp.
CAGCTTGAAGACGGCGGCGCCGGCACCGAACAAAGCCGCGCCCCGTTGAGGGGATCGTCTACAGTGCTGATCGAGCGGTCAACGGGATCGAGGAGCAAGTGACATCGTGACTTTGGCGACAGCTACGGACGATCCCGCGATCTCGGCCCTCTTCGACCGTCTCGGATTGGCGCCGCAGCGGATCGAGCACCCGCCCGTCCACACCGTCGAGGAGGCCCTGCCGCATTGGGGCAACCTCGCCGGCGAAGGCACCAAGAACCTCTTTCTCAAAGATGGGCCGCGGCTCTTCCTCGTCATGCTGCGGAGTGAGACCCGAGTCGACATGAAGGCCCTGGCGCCCATGCTCGGGGCGAAGCGTCTCTCCTTTGCGAGCCCCGAGCGATTGATGGAGCATCTCGGCACGGCGCCCGGCGCCGTCGGCTTTCTGAGCCTCGTCAAGGACGAGGCTCGCGTCGTGCGCTTCGCTATCGAGCGGAGCCTGTGGGACGCCGAGCGTGTCACCTCTCATCCGCTGCGCAATACCGCGACCGTGTCTCTGACCCAGGCGGAGTTTCGCGGCGTCCTGGCGGATCTCGGCGTCGAACCGATGCTCCTCGATCTCTGACACTACCCGAGTCCGCGGCCCGAGAAGAAAGCCCTGTTCAAACAAGACGAGAGGGCTAGAAGCGCTCCAGACGTGGGCTTCGCCGGGCGTCTGAACCTCTCGCTTCTACAACATGCACAGGGTGTTCGGTCAGGCCCGGGCGACCGCCCGGACCCTGATGGTACGCTGGCCCTAGGCGCCGCGCGGCGAGACGGTGGCCGAGGCGGGCTGATACCCGTTCTCGTCAGAGCCCGTCGAACAGGGCCGTCGAGAGGTAGCGCTCGGCGAAGGACGGGATGACGACGACGAGCTTCTTACCCTCCATGCCGGGGCGGGAGCCGACCTCGATGGCGGCCGCCACGGCGGAGCCGGACGAGATGCCGATCGGGATCCCCTCGAGCCGTGCCACGAGCCGCGCCATGTCGAACGAGGCCTGATTGCTGACCGTGACGACCTCGTCGATCAGGTCGCGCGCCAGCACGCCGGGAACGAAACCGGCGCCGATGCCCTGCAGCTTATGCGGACCGGGCTGGCCGCCGGAGAGAACCGGGGAATCCTCGGGTTCGACGGCGACGATGTGCAGCGAGGGGCGGCGCGGCTTCAAAACCTGGCTCACGCCCGTGATGGTGCCGCCCGTGCCCACGCCCGCCACGAAGATGTCGATCTGGCCGTCGGTGTCGGTCCAGATCTCCTCGGCCGTGGTGTTGCGGTGGATCTCGGGGTTGGCGGGGTTGTCGAACTGCTGGGGCATGATGGCGCCCGGCGTGCTGTCGACGATCTCGATCGCCTTGGCGATGGCGCCCTTCATGCCCTGGGCCGCCGGGGTCAGGATCAATTCGGCACCGAGCAGCAGCAGCATCTTGCGGCGTTCGACCGACATCGATTCCGGCATCACCAGCATCAGCTTGTAGCCGCGCGCCGCCGCCACGAAGGCGAGGCCGATCCCGGTATTGCCGGACGTGGGCTCGACCAGCGTGTTGCGGCCCGGCGCGATCCGCCCGGACTTCTCCAGGCTGTCGATCATGGCGACGCCGATCCGATCCTTGACGCTCGACATCGGATTGAAGAACTCGAGCTTGGCCAGGATCTCGGCCTTGCAGCCCTTCTCGGCGGCGATGCGCTTCAGCCGCACGAGTGGCGTCTGGCCGATCGTATCGGTGATGGAATCGTAGATTCGGCCGCGGCCCTGCTTGGCCTTCGGCTGGTTGTCCTGGGAGGCCGAGGCCCCCGGCTGACCACTGAGCGACGCGAGCGACATGGGCTTTCCTTCCTGGTTCCATCGATCCGTATCGACGGACCGTGGCCTGCTGACCTCGAAGATGGTCGCGGGCTCGAACGTCGTCAACGTCGTCGTGTGAGCATCGTCCATAGGAACGGTAGAGTTCAACAGCGGCGCACGACGCCGCCAGGTCTCACCAGACCACGTCGACGGCCGTCGGGGCCTCGTCGGGACCGAAGCCGGTCAGTCGGACGCCATCGGGCGCGACCTCCACGTCGAGGTCGCGCTCGCCGGCCTTGGCCTGCCGCACCGGGCCGGTGCTCGTCGGAAGGCGCAGGAAGCTATCCGGGCGCGCCGCGGTCTCGACCGTGAAGGAGACGCGGCCCGGCTCGAGTCGCAGATGGGTCAACCGGCCGGGCAGGTCGGTCTCGAGCAGGAGCGCCGTCCCTTTCCGGATGGTCACGACACCGCTCGACATCGACACGGTGACGCGGCCGGCCGGGCTTTCGATCGGCCCGAGCACGACATCCTCCCCGGCAGTGTCGATGTCCCAGCCGAACCAGGGCGAGATATCGCTGACGTCGCCGACCGCCATGGCGGGGATCAGCGCGCCCCAGCCGTAAAAGCCGTCCGTGTCGGGCTGATCCAAGGGATCGCCTGTCGTGCCATTGTAGTTCTCCGGACAGAGACGGCGCGCCCAAGCCGCCCTGAACAGGGCGAAGCTCGTCTCGGCCAGGAGCCGGGCTTCGCGTCGACGCCCGACTCGTCGCAAGCCCTGCCAGACCCAGTAATTCAGCGGCGGCCAGATGCGACCGCGCCAGTAGACGTTATCGCCGAAGGCCGGGTCGTCGCGGGTCACGCCCGGCAGGCCGGGGACGCCACCGAAGGTCGCGGGATCGGCGAGATGGGCCAGCAGGGCCTCGGTCTGTTCCGGCGTGGGGATCCCGGCGGCCAGCGGATAGAGGCTCGTCGGGCCGAGGCTGCGAACGAAATCTCCCGACCAGAGGCGGTTGGCGAAGATCTTCCGCGCGGGATCCCACAAATCCGTCCGGATCCGGTCGCGCGTCGCCGCGGCCCGCCCGGCATGGGCCCGTGCCGCAGTCTCGTCGCCGAGTTCCGACGTGATCAGCGACAGCATCTCGGCGTCGAGAGCGAGGAGGCTGTTCAGCCCGACGTCCATGCAATCCAGCGTGCGGGATTTCGGGTCGTAGCGGGCCTCGTCGTGGATGGGGGCATTGTCCATCGAGGACTCGTTGCGGGCGCCGAAGGACGTGCCCTTGTAGAGCCCCTCGCCGACGTCGGACGTCCCGTAGGACACGAGCCCGCGGCCGCCGGGATCGCGGTTGGCCCACCACCAGGCGTGGTTGCGCTGCAGAGCCTCCGCCATCAGCGTGAGAAGCGATCGGTCGCGCGTGCGCAGGAACATCGACCAGACCACGAAGGACGCGATCGGGAGCTGCGTGCGGTCGACCCACGCATCGTTGGCTGTGACGAGGCAAGCAAAGTTTCCCTGCGGTGTCGCGCTCGCCAGGGCGGCGCGCAGGTTCTCGCGACCGACCTCCGGATCGAGCATGCCGGTCATCAGGGCGGCGTAGAGCTGGTCGTCGAGCCAGACCCCGAAGCCGCCGAACTTCTGCTGGTTCCAGTTGCGGCTGATCGACGTGTAGGGGCGGGCGTTGATGCCATCCCAGACCGTGTTCCAGGCCATCACGTCCCGGACGGCATCGAGCGCGCCGGCGTGGCGGCCAGTGTGGGCGGGAGGCACCTTGGCTGGCTCTTTTGCGAGAGCGTCGCGCGCCTGTGCGATCGCAAGGTCGCACCGATCCGCGACCGCGAGCGCGAAGCGCATCTCCGGCATCATTTCGAGATTGTAGCGCAGGGCCAACACGGGCGCCCGCTCGGCGCGCGACGCGAGATGGAAGTAGCCGTGCGCCTCGTAATCCGCAGCGACGGCCGTGACGCTCGCGTGGCCGGTGACCTGGACGGGCAACTCCGAGCCGACCAGGGCCACGAAACGCGTGCCGACTTTGATCACGGCGGCGCCGACGTCCGCGTCGTAGGCGACCTCTTCGCCGCCTTCGGCCGAGAGGCACAGGTTGACCCAGAACCTGAGGCCCCATTCGCCGAGGGTCGCAGCTCGCCAGCGCCCGACGACGCGGAACGGATCGGGCTTCGAATAGGACCAGGCCAGCACCGTACCGGCATGGCTTAGATCGAGGCCGATTTCCGTACCGGGGAGATCGTGTGGGCCGAGCCGTACCCCGTCGCCGGAGGGGAACAGCGTCGCGGCATTGCGGCTCCCCGCATAGGCCACGGGTGTGAGACGCACGCCCAGCGGCAGGAACACCATCTCGGCCGGACGATCCGACCAAGTGGACCACGCGCGTTCGGGCGGGATCGTGGCGTTGCGGAGCATGGGGCGATCTTCTTTCGAAATGCGTCGAAGGCCTTGCCGTGGTCGATCCTCAGCTCCGCAGCACGATCGTATGGGCCGGCGACCAGGCGAGGCGCAGGGCGGCGCCGGGCAAGTCGTTCGGCGCGTCGCCGCTGTGGCAGAAGGCCTTCATCTCGGTGCCGTCCGGCGTCGTCAGCAGCACGGTCGAGATCGGACCGGCATAGACGATGAGGCGCAGCCTGGCCTCGAGGCTGTTGAACCCCTCCGGGATCGTCGCGCCCTCGGCAAGCAGGATCAGTCGTTCGGGCCGCACCGCCAGGGTGACGGGCGTGGCATCGGGCGGCAGCGGGTCGGTGCTGCGGAACAGACCGGACGCCGTCTCGATAGCACCGCCCCGCACCGTTCCGGCGAAGAGGTTGGCGTCGCCGAGGAACGTGGCGGCGAAAAGCGTCGCGGGCCGTTCGTAGATGTCGGCCGGGGCGCCCTCCTGCACGATGCGGCCCCCGTCCAGGATGGCCACGCGATCCGACAGGGTCAGCGCCTCCTCCTGGTCGTGGGTGACGAAAATGGTGGTGAGGCCGCTGTCGCGCTGAATGCGGCGCAACTCGACCTGCATGGACTGGCGGAGCCGGCGGTCGAGCGCCGACAGGGGTTCATCGAGCAGCAGGACACGCGGCTTCGTCACGATGGCGCGGGCCAGGGCCACGCGCTGCTGCTGCCCGCCGGAGAGCTGTTTCGGGCGCCGCGCGTCGAAACCTTCGAGCTCCACCAGGGCGAGAGCCCGCGCCACTTCGGCTTTGGCGGCCGCGCCGCGGATGTTCTGCCGATGGAGCCCGTAGGCGACGTTCTCGGCGACACTCATGTGCGGGAACAGGGCATAGGACTGGAACACCATGCCGATCCGCCGCCGCCACAGGGGTGTGCGGGTCACGTCCTCGCCGCCGATCGTCACCGTTCCGGCATCCGGCGCCTCGAAGCCTCCGATGATGCGCAGCAGCGTCGTCTTGCCGGAGCCGGACGGCCCGAGCAGGCTCGTGAAAGCGCCGTCGGCGAAGCCCAGGGCGACGTCGTCGAGGACCCGCGTGGTGCCGAAACTCTTGGCGATGCCCCTGACCTCGACGCCGTTCACTTCTCGCCTCCGACCTTGGTCAGCACGGCGAAGACCAGGAACAGCGCCACGGACGCGCCGAGCAGGATGGTCGACACCGCATTGATCTCCGGAGTGAAGCCCTTGCGGATCGACGAATAGATCTCGACCGGCAGCGTCGATACGCCGGGTGCCGCGAGGAAATAGGAGACGACGAACTGGTCGAGCGACACCGCGAAGGCGAAGAGCGCCGCCGCCACGAGGCTCGGCGCGAGCAGTGGCAGCGTCACGGCGCGAAAGGCGTGAATCGGCGTCGATCCGAGGCTCATGGCGGCCTCTTCGAGATCGGTGCGCAGCGCCGCCAGTCCGGTTCCCACCACCAGCACCACATAGGGGAGCGCCAGGGCGACATGGCCGAGGATCATGGCGTGCAGCCCGCGTCCGATGCCGGTCCAGAAGAAGAACACCAGCATGGCGGTGCCGGTGATGAGCCAGGGAATGGCGATGGGCGGCAGAAGCAGCAGGCGCAGCAGCGTCCGACCGCGGAATGTGCGACGCGACAGTGCCAGGGCCGCCAGGGTGCCGAGCAGCGTCGCCAGGATGGCGGTGACGAGCGCCACGAGAACGCTGTTGCGGCTGGCCGCGATCAGCCTGTCGTTGCCGGCGAGTTCCTCATACCAATGCAGGCTCGGCGTGAAGGGCAGGGCATAGAGGTCGGATGCGTTGAACCCCATCAGCACCATCACGGCGATGGGGGCGTAAAGGAAGATCAGGACGAGGGCGATGAAGCTGCGGCCGACCAGCGTCATGCGGCGAGCCGGCCGCGCAGCACGCCCGAGAAGACGGCGAAGATCACCAGCACGACGCCGAGCATGGTGAAGGACAGGGCGGACCCCAGTGGCCAGTTGTAGGCCTGGGTGAACTGGTCCTCGATCACCGTCCCCATGGTGACGCCGATACGCCCGCCGAGGATCCGCGGCTCCATGAAGCTGCCGATCACCGGCACGAAGATGAGGATCGACCCCGACACGAGGCCCGGCAGCGCGAGCGGCAGGATCACGGTGGCGAAGACCGTGGGCAGCCGCGCACCGAGGCTGCGGGCGGCATCGATCAAGGCATCGTCGATGCCCGCCACCGCGAGATAGCAGGTGAGGATCATGTAGGGCAGGTAGGCGTGGACGAGCCCGATCACGATGGCGGGGAAGCTGTAGAGCAGCCCCACCGAACCCGCGCCCGGCGCCACGAGATGGACGAGGTCGTCGAGGATGCCGCCCTGCCGCAGCAGCATCGTCCAGGAGAAGATCCGCACGAGGCC
>JAYVMK010000409.1:0-7554 GCA_043758995.1 Lichenibacterium sp.
GCTTCCGCCGCTGCTCCGACGCCGGTCAAGGTCCCGGTGCCGCCGCAGCGTGTCGCGACGGCGTCGCCGACGGGTCCGGCCTTCACCGCGACTCCTGTCGCGCCCACACCTTCCGCTCGCCCCGAAGCGCCCCGTCCCGAGGCTACCGTCGTGCAGCCTCATGCTGATGCATCGGCCAAAGCCGAGACGCCGCCGCGACCGCAGGACGCTGCCGCGAAACCGGCGAAGGTCGAGGGCTGGATGCTGCGCGACGTCTACGGCGGCGTGGCCCTGCTCGAAGGTCGCGCCGGTCTGCGTGAAGTGGCCGCCGGCGAGTTCCTGCCCGGTGTCGGGGAGATTCGCTCGATCGAGCGTCGCGGCCGCGGCTGGGTCGTGGTGACGAGCCGCGGAATCATCCAGGCCGACAATGGCTGGTAGCGGGACCGCCGCCCGCCTTTCACTCCTCTAGCCCTCATTCCGCGACCCCCGAGAGCGATCTCGCCGGGGCCGCTTGGCTTAGTAAACGCGTGGGACGCTTGCTCATGGACATGATCATCGGCACCATCGAGGCCTTCGTTTTGGCGGGCGTCCTCAGTGTCGCCAGCCTCGCGACCGCCGGAGTCCTACATATCGGCTGAGGCGGAGCCAATCCCGGCCTGACGCGTTCGCGTCACCATGAAGACGATCGGATCCGGTGAGCCCGTGCGGAAAGAGACGTTGGGCCAGGGGCATTTCGAAGCGCTCTACGCGGCGCGACCCGATCCATGGGGCCTCGCCACCAGCGACTACGAACGTGCGAAGTATGCCGCCACACTGGCGGCGCTGCCCCGCGCGCGTTATGCGCGAGGCTTCGAGGTCGGCTGCGCGCTAGGTATTCTGTCTGGGGAGCTCGGCCGGCGGTGCGACGACCTCCTGGCCGTCGAGCCCGTGGCGGTGGCCCTCATGGCGGCTCAGGCCCGCAACGCCGACCAGCCTCATATTCGGTTCGCACCGATGATGGTTCCGGCGCAGTGGCCGGAGGGGAGCTTCGACCTCGTGGTCCTGTCGGAGGTCATCGACTACCTGGGCGCTGAGGACGTCGTCGTCCTGGCGCGGTGCGTCGTGGATGGGCTGGAGCAGGGCGGCGATGTCGTCATGGTTCATTGGGTCGGGAAGAAGCGCGGGCCACCGAGCGGTGAGGAGGCCAGCGACCGGTTCATCGCGGCGGCGGGCCGTTCGCTCGCGGTGCGGCGGCAAGAGCGCAATGCCGACTACCGGCTCGATGTCCTGACGCGGCTCTGACCGTCAGGTCTTCGGTTGCGGATGGCGTCACCGCCTTTCTATGATGAGCCCAACGAGCGGAGTGACCCATGGCCCAGACGATTCGTATTCACCAGTTCGGCGGACCCGAAGTCTTTCAGGTCGAGGATCTCGACCTCCCGCCGCCGGGCCCCGGAGAGGTTCGCCTGCGCCAGCGTGCCGTCGGGCTCAACTTCGTCGACGTCTATCAGCGCCAGGGCGTCTACCCGAATGAACTACCGCTGACGCTCGGCAACGAGGCCGCCGGCGACGTGCTGGCGGTCGGCCCGGACGTCACGGAATTCGCCGTGGGCGACCGGGTCGCCTATGGCACCGCGCTCGGGGCTTACGCGGAAGAACGTAACGTCGCGGCCCGCCAGTTGGTGCACCTTCCCGAGGCGATCTCCTACGAGGTCGGCGCCGTGATGATGCTGAAGGGCCTTACGGCGCAATATCTGCTTCGCCAGACCTACAAGGTCGTGCCGGGCGATACGATCCTGGTCCATGCCGCCGCCGGGGGCGTCGGACTGTTCCTGTGCCAATGGGGCCATGCGCTCGGTGCGACCGTGATCGGCACGGCCGGCAGTGACGAGAAATGCGAACTCGCCCTGGCGCACGGCGCCGATCATTGCATCAACTACCGCACCGAGAACTTCGCCGAACGCGTGAAGGAGATCACGGACGGCCAACTGTGCCATGTTGTCTATGACGCTATCGGTAAGGCCACCTTCCCGGCATCGCTCGACTGCATCCGCTCGCTCGGCATGTTCGTCTCCTACGGAGCGGCCTCGGGCGCCATCGAGGCGTTCGACATCAATCTCCTCGCCCGCAAGGGATCGCTCTTCGCCACCCGCCCGTCGCTCTTCGCTTATGCGGCCAAGCGCGAAGCGCTGGTGAGCATGACCGAAGATCTCACCACAGCGATCGAAAGCGGCGCGGTGCGACCCGAGATCCATGCCCGCTATCCATTGGTCGAGGTGGCCGAGGCGCATCGGGCACTGGAGGCACGCGAAACCACCGGCAGCACGATCCTGGTGCCCTGAGGGTGGACGAGCCCGACGAGACACCGTCGATCCGCCTGCCGATGCCGCTGGTCGCCATCCGCGGTTTGTCGAAGAGCTTCGGGCCCGTCCACGCCAACCAGAATATCTCGCTCGACGTGCGCGCCGGCGAGAACCACGCGCTGCTGGGCGAGAACGGTGCCGGCAAATCGACGCTCGTCAAGATGCTCTACGGTCTGTTGCAGCCCTCGGCCGGCGAGATCCTCTGGCAGGGCCGGCCCGTGGTGCTCGACTCGCCCGAGACCGCGCGAGCGTTGGGCATCGGCATGGTGTTCCAACACTTCTCGCTCTTCGAGAATCTCACGGTCTCGGAGAACATCGCGCTGGTCCTGCCGCCCGAGCGGCAGAGCCGACTCGAAACCCGGATCGGCGGCTTGTCGGCGCGCTATGGGCTGAAGCTCGAGCCGTCCCGCCCCGTCTGGTCGCTGTCGGCCGGGGAGCGCCAGCGCATCGAGATCGCCCGGGTCCTGCTTCAGGATCCCAAGCTGATGATCCTCGACGAGCCGACCTCCGTGCTGACGCCGCAGGAATCGGAAGCACTTTTCGCCATCCTCGACCGGTTGAAGGCGGAAGGCCGCGCGCTGCTCTACATCTCGCACCGGCTCGACGACGTGCGCCGCCTCTGCGACCGAGCGACGATCCTGCGGGCCGGCAAGGTCGTCGGCACTTGCGACCCCCGCGCCGAGACGGCGCGATCCATGGCGGCCCAGATGGTAGGGGCGCAGATCGCCGAAGTGACGGCCCGGGCCGGCGCCAAAGGCAAGGAGCGTTTCGCTGCGGTGGGGCTGTCTCTGCCGGCTCCGGGCCTGCATGCCACGGCGCTGCGCGCAATCGACCTTTCGGTCCGAAGCGGCGAAGTGCTGGGCATCGCGGGCGTCGCCGGAAACGGGCAGGACGAACTCTTCGCGGCGCTGTCGGGCGAGCGGCTGGCCACCAAGCCCGAGCAGATCCGCATCGAAGGCCATGCAGCGGGCCGGGACGGCGTGACGGCGCGGCGCCGGCGCGGTGCCGCCTTCGTACCCGAGGAACGCAACGGCCATGCCGCCGTGCCGGGGTTCCCTCTCTCCGACAATCTGGTGCTGTCCCGGCGCGCGACCGGCGAGGTCAGCCGCGGCGGCTTTCTGCTGTCCCGCGTGGCGCGGCGCATTTCGCGCAGCGTGATCGAAAGTTTCGACGTCCGCGTCGGCGCGCCCGATCCCGCGGCGCGGACCCTGTCCGGCGGCAACCTGCAGAAATTCGTCGTTGGGCGCGAGATCCTGCGCGAGCCCGGCGTGCTCGTCATCAACCAGCCGACCTGGGGCGTCGACGCGCTGGCCGCGGCCGCCATCCACCAAGCCATCCTCGATCTCGCGGCGCGCGGCTCGGCGGTCGTCATCATCTCGCAGGACCTCGACGAATTGTTTCAGCTCTCCGACCGGCTCTGTGTGATCCATGCCGGGACGCTGTCGCCCGCCACCCCGACGGCCGAGACCGACCGCGACGATGTCGGTCTGAGGATGGCCGGCACGGACGCTCCGGCCCCCGTTCATGCGCATTGAACTCCAACCACGCCTCGATGCGCCCCGCTGGCTCGGGATCGCGGCACCGGTCGCGGCCTTCGCGGTGGCGCTGCTCATCGGAGGCGTCATCGTGGCGCTTCTCGGCAAATCGCCGGTCGATGCCTTCGGGGTCTATTTCGTCGCGCCGCTGACGCAGGATTGGTCCCTCGAGGCGCTGGCGGTGAAAGCCTCGCCGCTCGTGATGATCGCGGTCGGGCTCTGCTTCTGCTTTCGCGCCAATCTCTGGAACATCGGCGCCGAGGGCCAGTTCATCGCCGGTGGCGCTTTCGGCGGCGCCCTGGCGCTCGCCACCCACGGTGTCGATCATACCGGTCCTCTGGGCGGTTCCTGGATCCTGCCCGCCATGCTGGCGCTCGGCACTCTGGGCGGCGCACTCTATGCGCTGATCCCCGCCGTGCTGCTCGTCGCGCTGGGGGTCAGCGAGATCCTGACCAGCCTGATGCTGGTCTATGTGGCTCGGCTGGCGCTCGACTATCTGGTCCGCGGCCCGTGGCGTGACCCGGGCGGCTTCAACTTTCCGGTGACGGTCAATTTCGACCCAGAGGCCACGCTTCCGAGCCTGATCGAGGGCGCCTCGCTCCACGCCGGCGTGCTGATCACGCTCGTCGTCGTGGTGCTGGCGGCGTTGGTCTTCTCGCGCACGATCTTCGGTTTCGAGATCCGCATCGTCGGGGCGGCACCGCGCGCTGCGCGCTTCGCGGGCTTCAGTCAGAACAGGCTGGCGCTGGCCGTCTTCGCCCTGTCGGGCGGGCTCGCGGGCCTCGCCGGCGTCATGGAAGTGTCAGGACAGATCGGCCAGCTCCAGCCGTCCATCTCTCCCGGCTACGGCTTCACCGCCATCATCGTGGCTTTCCTCGGCCGGTTGCAGCCCATCGGCGCCCTGATCGCCGGGCTGGTCCTGGCTCTGACCTACGTCGGCGGAGAGGGGGCCCAGATCGCCCTGAAACTGCCGCTCGACCTCACCACGGCCTTCCAAGGCATCCTGCTCATCTGCGTGCTCGGCGCCGATGTAGCGACGCGTTATCGCGTGCGCCTCGTGGGGCGGGTGATGGCATGAGCGGCGACATGCTCCAGCTCATCCTGGTGACGGTCGTGCCGGCGGCAACCCCGCTCTTCCTGGCGGCCCTGGGCGAGCTCGTCGCCGAACGCTCGGGTGTCCTCAATCTCGGTGTCGAGGGTATGATGGTCATGGGCGCCGTCGTGGGATTCGCTGTGGCCTATCTCACCGGTTCGACCTTCGCCGGTGCGCTGGCGGGAACCGCCGCCGGCACCCTGATGGCGCTGCTCTTCGGCCTGCTGACGGTCGTGGTTCCGGTCAGCCAGGTGGCGGCCGGCCTGGCACTGACGATCTTCGGCCTGGGCCTGTCGGGCCTGATCGGCAGCAGCTTCGTCGGTCTGAAGCGCGACCCCGCTCCCCATCTCGTGATCCCCGGCCTATCCGACCTGCCCGTGGTGGGGCGACTCGTCTTCGGCGAGGACTATTTCGTCTATGCGGCGCTGCTCCTGGCGATCGCGGTCTCGTTCGTCCTGAGGCGAACCCGGGCCGGGCTGGTGATCCGTGCCGTCGGCGACAATCACGCCTCTGCCCATGCTTTGGGCTTGCCGGTGCGCCGCGTGCGCCTGTTGGCCGTATTGTTCGGCGGCGCCTGCGCGGGGCTCGGCGGCGCCTATCTGTCGCTCGCCTACACGCCCTTCTGGTCGCCCGAAATGACGGCCGGCCGCGGCTGGATCGCGCTGGCTCTCGTGGTCTTCTCGTCCTGGCGGCCCTGGCGGGCGTTGGCCGGGGCGATCCTGTTCGGCGGCGCGACGGTGCTCCAACTCCAGGCGCAGGCCTTCGGCCTCGGCCTGCCGGGGCAGTTCATGTCGGCCGTCCCCTATCTGGCGACGATCCTTGTCCTGGTTCTGCTGTCGCTGAAGCGGCGGGCCGGCTCGGTCGCGCCCGCCATGCTGGGGACGGCTTTCGTGCCGGACCGATGATCCCGTTCGGGATCGACGACGGCACAGCGATTGCATTAAAAACAGGCAACGGTGCCGAGTCGGCGCCGATCGGGAAGGACGACAGGATGCGTGACTGGCTCAAGGGTGCAGCGGTGCTGGCCATGGCGGCGATGGCGGGTTCGGCGGCGCGCGCCGAGGACAAGCTGAAGGTCGGCTTCGTCTATGTCGGGCCGGTCGGCGACTTCGGCTATTCCTATCAGCATGATCAGGGTCGTCAGTTCCTGCAGAAGCAACTCGGCGACAAGGTCGAGACGACATTCCTCGAAAACGTCGCCGAGAACGATTCGCAGCGCGCCTTCGAGCAACTCGCCCGCTCGGGCCACAAGCTGATCCTCGGCACGTCCTTCGGCTTCATGGATCCTGAGCTGAAGGTCGCGAAACAATTCCCGGGCGTGAAGTTCGAACACGCCACCGGCTACAAGCTGGCGCCGAACCTCTCGACCTACTCGGCCCGCTTCTACGAGGGCCGCTACATCATGGGCGAGATCGCCGCCAAGATGTCGAAGAGCCATACGGTCGGCTACATCGCCTCGTTCCCGATCCCCGAGGTCGTGTCGGGTATCGACGCCTTCATGCTCGGCGCACAGAAGATCGATCCCAATTTCAAGATCAAGATCGTCTGGGTGAACTCCTGGTTCGACCCCGGCAAGGAGGCCGATGCCACCAAGGCACTGATCGCCCAGGGTGCCGACATCATCGCCCAGCACACCGACTCGGCGGCGCCGCTGCAAGAGGCCGAGAAGGCCGGCGTGCATGGTTTCGGTCAATCGTCCGACATGGCGAAATTCGCCCCCAAGGCGATTCTCACCTCGCTCGAGGACAATTGGGGGCCCTATTACGTTCAGGAAGTGAAGGCCGTGATGGACGGCACCTGGAAGTCGCATGACACCTGGGGCGGTCTCGCCGCCGGCATGGTGGTGATGGGACCCTACGAGAACATGCCCGCCGACGTGAAAGCCATGGCGGAAAAGACCGAGGCCGACATCAAGTCCGGCGCCCTGAAGGTCTTCGCCGGTCCGATCACCAAGCAGGACGGCAGCGTCGGCGTGAAGGCGGGCGAGGTGATGCCCGACAAGGAGATCCTCGGCCTGAACTGGTACATCAAGGGCGTGGACGACAAGCTGCCGCAGTAAGGGCGACCTTCCCCTCACCCTTTCACGTCATGGCCGGGACAAGCCCGGCCATGACGGAGGAGGGAAGATGGCTACACCACCGTCCCGTGCAGATCGTAGGCGTCAGACCGGTCGATCTTGGCGGTGACGATGTCGCCGACCCGGACCGGGAAGCGATGGGACAGATGCACCTTGCCGTCGATCTCGGGCGCGTCGCCCTTCGAGCGGCCCACCGCGCCTTGCGGCCCGATCGCATCGACGATGACCGGCATGCGACGGCCGACCTTGCGGGCAAGGAGCCGCGTGCTGATGAGCTGCTGGTGCCGCATGAAGCGGTCGAGCCGCTCGGCCTGCACCTCCGGCGGCACGGGCGGCAGGCCGAGATGGTTCGCCGGCGCGCCCTCGACGGGCTCATATTTGAAAGCGCCGACGCGCTCCAGTTTCGCTTCCGACAGCCAGTCGAGAAGAATCTGGAAATCCTCCTCGGTCTCGCCCGGAAAGCCGACGATGAAAGTCGAGCGGATGGTGAGATCCGGACAGATCGTCCGCCAGGCCGCGATCCGGTCG
>JAYVMK010000410.1:0-7950 GCA_043758995.1 Lichenibacterium sp.
GTCTTCGCGCGGGTTGTTACAGAAAGTTGACGAGTCCATATGAGAGGGGAACAGGTTTTCGAGGACTGCGGCCCATGCCTCCCGTCACGATCTACACCACGCGCTTCTGCCCTTACTGTACGGAGGCCAAGGCCCTGTTGCGGCGCAAGAGCGTGGCCTTCGACGAAATCGACGTTTCGGGAGATTCCGCAGGCCGGGCTGCCATGACGCGAAAAGCGGGCGGCCGCACCAGCGTCCCGCAAATCTTCATCGGCGAGACCCACGTCGGCGGCTGCGATGATCTTTTTGCCCTCGACGGAGCCGGCAAGCTCGACCCGCTTCTGGCGGCCTGACGCGCACAATGATCCGCTACGCGCTGCAGTGCTCACAGGACCATAGTTTCGAGGCGTGGTTTCGCGACAGCGAGGCTTTCGACCAGCAGAGCGAAGCGGGTCAGGTCGCCTGCCCCACCTGCGGCAAAACCGAGGTGAGAAAAGCCGTGATGGCGCCGGCGGTGCGCCGGTCTGCATCCAAGCGCCGCGCGCCCGAGCCGACGGCGCCGCCGATCTTGGCTTCCTCGACACCGGAAGCGCAGACCCCGCCCACTCCCATCACTGACGAGGCTTTCGCCCGCGTGCGCGATGCGCTGCGGGAGATCCACACGAAGCTCAAGCGGGACGCGACTGATGTCGGCCCCGCCTTTCCCGAACAGGCTCGCGCCATCCACGACGGAGAGGTTCCGCCGCGCGCCATCTACGGCACCGCGACGCGCGACGAGGTCAAGGCTCTGGTCGAGGATGGCGTGGGCATCCTGCCGATCCCCGCGCTGCCGGACGATCGCAACTGACCAGCGCTTCCGCTTAGGCTCGCCGAAAGGGTCGCATACGATCCGGCGGAACCTCCAGCATCGTGGCCGCATTGCGGCTTCGACGAAACTGAGAGGACGCGCACCATGGATCAGCACGACGAGGCGACCCGGACCAAGGTCATCGACATGGTCAAGGATCTCAAGATCGCCATGCTTTCGACGCGCGGTCCCGATGGCAAGTTCCATAGCCGACCCATGGCGGTGAGCGATGCCGAGTTCAAAGGAACGCTGTTCTTTCTGACCGATGTCCGCTCCGGCAAGGTGCACGATTTGGAGACCGATCCGGAGACGATCGTCACCTTTTCGGACCACAAGGATCAGAAATACGTAGCGATGCGCGGCCACGGCCGGCTGACCACGGACAAGACCGCGATCCGGGATCACTGGACCCCGACCGCCAAGGCATGGTTCCCGAAGGGCGTCGAGGATCCCGACATCGCTCTGATCTCGGTCGACATCGAGGATGCCGAATATTGGGATGCGCCGTCGCGCAAGATGGTGGTGCTTTACGCCTACGCGAAGGCCGCCATCACGGGCCAGAAGCCCGGTAACGTCGGCGAGCACGAGCGCATCTCGCTCTGAGCTGAGCCCACCCTTCTCTCGTCACGGCTGCGTCGTGCCGGCCCCCGATGAAGCTGGGGTCGGTCCGGTTCGGCCTTGGAGCCGAATCAGAGTGCGCAAGCCGTCCCACGTCTCTCCTCCGGCGATCGTAGCCATTCCGGCTCACGATGAAGCCGAGCGTGTCCGGGGCTGCCTCGCCGCCCTCGCCATGCAACGCGATCGGAGCGGCATGCCGCTCGCGTCAGGCAGTTTCTCGGTCCTGCTTCTGGCCAACAATTGCCGGGACGAGACGGCGGAGGTGGCCCGGGCCTTTGCGGCGATCTCGCCCTTTCCGCTCGACGTGGTCGAATGCCGTCTTCCGCCGTCCCAAGCCCATGCCGGCGGGGCGCGGCGGGTCGCCATGGATCGCGCGGCGGATCGGCTCGAATCCGAAGGTGCCGCAACCGGCGTGATCCTCACCACCGATGCCGACAGCCGCGCCCAGCCGACCTGGGTCGCCTCGACGCTCGCCGGGTTCACGCCGGGGATCGACGCTGTAGCAGGTTATATCGATGCCGATGCCGACGAATATCTGGCGCTCGGGACTGGGTTCCTGCGCCGGGGACGGCTCGAGGATCGCTATCTGTCGCGTGTCGCCGAGCTCTACGCCCTGCTCGACCCCCGCCGTCACGATCCCTGGCCCAACCACCGCGTCCATTCCGGCGCCGCTATCGCGGTGACCCTGTCGGCCTACCGCGCCATCGGTGGGCTGCCGGTTCGCGCGCTCGGCGAGGACAGCGCTCTGGCTCAGGCGCTCGACGAAGCGGGATATCTGATCCGTCACAGCATGGACGCCGTCGTGACGACCTCCTGCCGTTTCGATAGCCGGGCGCCGGGGGGCGCCGGGGACACGATGCGAGCCCGGCACGAGAACCTCGAAGCGCCTTGCGATGGCGATCTCGAACCTGCCGACAGATTGTTTCGCCGCGCGCGGGCGCGAGGAGCGCTACGCCGTCTACATGCCACGGGGCGACTCGGCGAAGACCTCTCCTGGCGACATCGGCTCGGGATGGACCGTGTCGAGGCTTCCGCACTTGCTGTCGCGGCCATCAACATGCCCTTCGCTCGTCTCTGGCCGCTCGTCGAGGATCAAAGCCTCTCGCTGAAGCTCGGCGCACCGCTCCGCCCGTCGGATCTGCCGCGGCAGATCGAGTCGATCGAACGGCTGCTGGGACGCTTGGCGCGGCTCACGCCGCAGCGGTCAGCAGGTCCAATCGATATTCAGGCTCTCGCCGAGACGCGGCCGGACGCCATCGCGGTGCCGCTGATCCGATGAAGAGTTCGGCCGCTTCGTCGCCGCCGAGAGGATAGTTGGTCTCGCCCAGCCAATGGCACAGGACCATCTCGCCATCTGGCTCAAGGGCCGCGAGGCAGCACGCCGCAAGCTGGCGCAGATCCTCCGGCGACAGGTAGTAGAGAACCTCGGAGAGGATGATGAGGTCGTAGCGGCCCTCGGGAAAGTCCCTCGGCAGCGTGGCTTCCCGGAACTCCACCCAGGGCCTGTCGGCATTGGTGCCTTTGGCTTCGTCGAGAGCGCGCGTCGAGGCATCGACCGCCAGAAGGCTATCGCAGCGCTCCGCCAGCCGATGGGTGAAGACGCCGATCGAGCAACCGACTTCGAGAACAGACCGATACCGGGGCCGCGCCAGCGCGCCGAGGGTTGCGTCGTACTTGCCCTGTTCGTAGGGGCTGGTGCGGAAGCTCCAAGGGTCGGGGGCCTCGGCGTAGAGCGCCTCGAAATATCCGGCGTCGAGAGACGCCTTGGGCTCCGTCATGGCGAAACCTCGATGTAGATCTCGGTGTCGCCGAGGAAGGGCGCGAGCTGCGCCTCGGTGAAGCAAAACGCCGTGGGATCGTCGTCGATCATCCGGGTCATCTGCGACTGATAGCATTCGATCGCCCGCAGCTTCGCGGCGCGATGTTCGGCGATGTCGAACCTGAAGCCGCGCGGTGACTCATCGGCGATCTCCTGGTCGGCCGACAGGTGAAGCCCCCAGACCGGATAGGCCCAGAGTCGCAAACCGGCTTGCACCGCAGCGGCTTTGGCCATGGCATAGGCGGTCTCGTGATCGCAATGCGGGTCCCGTCCCCAGGTCACGAACAGAGTCCTGGCGCCGATATCCGCGGCGCGGCGCAGGATGGCCTCCACCGCCGCGTCGAAAGCCGGTCCCGAACTCGGCGTCGCCGTGTCGGGGAGGTCGAGAAAACCGAGTCGGTTAGGCGGCAGTCCCAATGCGTCAAGGGCACGACGCGCCTCCTCGCGGCGCAAGTCCGTCAGGCGCTGCGGCGGAAAGCTCGGCGAGTTGGGATGCGATCCCGCTCCGTCGGTCAGGATCAGGACATGGCCCTGCAATGCCCGCGCCTGCGCCGCCAGCAGCAGGCCGCCGCAGCCTAGACTTTCGTCGTCCGGGTGAGGCGACAGGACCAGGAAGGGCTCGCGCCCGATGCAAGCGTCGAGGCTACCGAAGGGCAGCGCCCGAAGCGCTGCGAGGTAGTCGCCCGCCCTCATGCGTCCCTCCACAAGGTCCGGGCCGGACTGGCGCTGGCCAGAACGGCCGAAGCCGCATCGGCCATCGCGCCGTCGGGCGCGGGCTGACGCAGATAGGTGGCGAGGTCGCGTGCGACGCGCTCGACCGCATGCGGGCGCATGAAGGAGTTCAGCCCCAAGCCGCGATGCGCCGCCTCCATGACGTCGAGCCCGGCGCGCTCCACCACACCGCGGGTCAGGCCCACATAGGCGAGGATCTCGGCCGTCGGGCGCGTCTCGGCGACGACCATCCGGGCCGCCTGGGTGACCCAGAGCACCCCGGTTTCCGCCGCCAC
Organism: Lichenibacterium sp.; assembly: GCA_043758995.1. Lineage (GTDB taxonomy): Bacteria > Pseudomonadota > Alphaproteobacteria > Rhizobiales > Beijerinckiaceae > Lichenihabitans. The sequence goes on from JAYVMK010000410.1 coordinate 4,271, forward strand.
CGCGCAGGCGGCGATCCTCTGGCGCTGATATGGATCCACGCCCCGTCCCAGGCGGACAAGGTCGGCGCGATAGAGATCGAGCAATCGCTCGACGGCGCCGAGTTGCACGGCGCAGAACCGCCAGGCTCCACCGAAGAAATTGGGCTGGCGCCGGTAATCGTCGTCACCGCCGACGATGTCCTTGTCGTCCACATCAAGGCCTTCGAGGTCGACCGTACCGGTCGCCGTCGATCGCATGCCCTGCGCCGTCCAGCGCGACAGGTCTGCGCGCTTGCCGGCTCCGAGCCTGGGGATGACCATGACCGTCGCGTCGCCGCGTGCCACCGGCACGATGGGGCAGGTGACGGATCCGACGCCCGAAGCGAGGATCTTCTGGCCACCTAATCTCCAGCCGGCGCCGTGACGGACCAGTGTGGCGGGTCGAGCGCCTTCGGCGTTCCACACGCCGGACAGAGCGCCGGCCTGCACGGCCTCGGCCAAGGACGCGAGTTGGTCGGGCGTGCCGTAGCGCTGCACCAGCGAGATCGCATTGACGTGGCCCTCGAAGAGCCGCCCGACCGACAGGTCGCCGCCCCCGACGAGACGCAACACCTGGACCAGCGAGTCGACGGCCCTGGGCGACACGAGATCGGCGCCGCCAAGATGAGCGGGAAAGGCCGCCATCGTCAGGCCTGCGTCGTGCAGGAGGGCGAAGGCCTGGTCCGGGAAGGTCGCGGCGGCGTCGCGCTCGACCGAGCCCGCGAAGAGGTCGTCGGCGGCCTCGGCGGCTACGGCGACGAAATCCTCCGGCCAAAGGCGTCCTGAATGCGTCATGCCGCGCGATGCGCCCCTGCCCCCGTCACGGGTCCGATCGACCCCGGACGCAGTTCAGCGCCGCGCCTCAGCAGCGGAGGTCCTGCTTGCGCAGGCTGAAAACTGTGGTGCCGGTGAAATTGGTCCAGTGGTGGGTTGGAATATTGCAAGAGGCGAGCATCGCTTCGCCGAAACGCTCCCGCAGGTCATAGGTCTCGGGGATGGGGAAGAGCATGCCGAGCGTCTTCTGAAGCGTCTCGACGCTGAAGCGACGCACGTGGAGCGAGGAACCGAAGCGGCGAAGCTTCTCCTCCGGCGACGCGACGAGCAATTCGTCGGTAAAATCGCCCGGCAAGATCGGCACGCTGAACAGCATGGTCCCGGTGTCGCTGAGCGAGCGCGCGAGGCGCATCAGCACGGCGGAATAATTGGCCTCCACATGCTCGAGCACGTGATTGTGGATGATGAGATCGTAGCGGTCTCGCGGCAGGTCGAAGACGTCCTCGCCAAGGTCGAATCGCTCGACACCCAGACCCGGATAGCGGGACGGGTCGATATCGAGGGTGCGGTAGTTGGGGCCGCCGATCTCCCGCAGCAGGGCACTGAGGCCGCGTTCGGGCGCGAAATGCAGGATGTGGCTGCCCGACGCCGGCTTCAGCACCTCGGTCACGTGCAGCGCCGCAACGCGCGTGCGCTCCAGCGAACCGCAATCGGCGCAGCGGACGGCGGGGCGTTTCGGCATATCGGTGAAGGCGGTGCCACCGCAGATGTTGCATTGCATGAGGCGTGGTTTGCCCCGGCACGGTCCCGTTCGCAAGACCGCGCCGCGCGACCGGAAGGCCCGGCGTCAGGCCTCTCCGGCCGTGAACCCCATCGCCACGCCGTTCATGCAGTAGCGCAGTCCGGTCGGGTGCGGCCCATCGTTGAAGACATGGCCAAGATGGCCGCCGCAGGTGGCGCAATGGACCTCGGTGCGCGTCATCGCCAGCGTCCGGTCGCGGCTCTCGCCGACAGCGCCATCGAGAGGCCGCCAGAAGCTCGGCCAGCCGGTGTGGCTGTCGAACTTGGTCAACGAGGAGAACAGGTCGGTGTCGCAACCCGCGCAGGCGTAACGTCCGGGGCGGTGCTCGCGATTGAGCGGGCTCGAATAGGGCCGCTCGGTGCCCTCCCGGCGCAGCACGTCATAGGCCGCAGGATCGAGGCTCGACCGCCAGTCCTCGTCGCTTTTGATGACCGCGAAGTCTTCCGCGGCCGCCAGCACCTTCTGGCCGAGCCCCAACGAGGACGCCGCAGCGGCCAACGCCGACCCCAGGGTCAGGACCGATCTCCTATCGAACACCATCGCAGAACCTCCGTGGCGACCGGCCTCGCAGCAGTCGCTTGTCCTTCTGTGTTACGGTTGCGCCCTCCCCTCGGTTTCGGACGCAGGCTTCGAAGGAGAGCGAAGATATGACATACGGCGACGAGGCCGCCTTGCGGCATGCGCGGCACGACCTCGGGGACGTCACGCTCCATGTCGTCGAGGCAGGGCCGGCCGATGGACCCGCCGTGATCCTGCTTCACGGGTTTCCCGAGTTCTGGTGGGGGTGGCGACATCAGATCGGCGCGCTGGCCGAAGCCGGGTTCCGGGTCGTGGCGCCGGATCAGCGGGGCTACAACACCAGCGGCAAGCCGGCCGGAATCGAAGCCTACAAGGCTTCGACGCTGGCGAGCGACGTCGTCACCCTCGCCGACGCGCTGGCGATCGAACGGTTCGGACTCGTCGGCCATGACTGGGGTGGGGTCGTGGCCTTTACGGCGGCGGCGCTACATCCTCGGCGCGTCGAGCGGCTCGTGGTGCTCAACGCGCCTCATCCCGACACCTGGGCGGCTTACGCCCGCAGCCACCCGAGCCAGCTTTTCAAGAGCCTCTATGTCGGCCTGTTCCAGATGCCGCTGCTCCCCGAAGCCCTGCTGCGGGCGGACGGGTTTCGGGCGATGCGGCGCGCACTGACCGGCTCGAGCCGGCCCGGGACCTTCACGACACCCGATCTCGACCGCTATGCCCAGGCCTGGGCCCAGCCGGGAGCGCTGTCCGCCATGCTGAACTGGTATCGTGCGCTGCGCCTCGGTCACCGCCCGCTACCCCGCATCGACGCCGAGACCCTGGTCCTCTGGGGAACCGAGGACCGATTTCTCGATCGCGGTCTCGCCGAGGCGGCTCGCGAGCGCTGCCGGTCGGCGCGGGTCGACTATCGGAGCGCGAGCCACTGGCTTCAGGCCGAGGAGGCCGCCGCCGTCAATGCCGCGTTGATCGGCTTTCTCGGCGGCGCGGAGACCCGCGGCGGGTAACGGCCCGCCGCTTACGCCACGAGGACGCCGAGCCCGGGTTCGGCCTCGGGTCGGGACAGGCGGCGGTTCAGTTCGGAGACGTCGACCGCCGGCACGGGACGGCCGAAATGATAGCCCTGCATGGTACGGCAGCCGAGACTTCTTAGGATCAGAACGTGATCGGCCGTCTCGACCCCCTCGACGATGCAGGACAGGTCGAGGTTGCGGCAGAGATCGACGATGGTCTTCACGATGTCGCGGCTGGCCCTGTCGACCACGACATCGGCGGTGAAGCTGCGGTCGATCTTGATCTTGTCGATGGGGAGGCGGCGCACGTAACCAAGGCTCGAATAGCCGGTGCCGAAATCGTCGAGCGAAATCTGGACGCCCACCGCCTTGAGCGCCAGGAGCGCCTCCCGGGCCGTATCGAAATCATGCATGAGCGCCGTTTCGGTGATTTCCAGCGCGATCCGCCCCGGCGCGACGCCGCTGGTCTGGATCAGGGACACGATCCGGCTCACCGCGACCGGAGATGCGATGTCATGGGCCGAGAGGTTGAAGGACAGCCCCACATCGTC
>JAYVMK010000411.1:0-4905 GCA_043758995.1 Lichenibacterium sp.
CGGCCTCTGGATCCGCGACGCCGCGACCCTCGACATGGAGTATGTCAGCCCTGCGATCCAGACGATCTACGGCATCGCTTCGGACGGCATCCTCGGTGATATAGAGCGCTGGGTCGAACTCATCCTGCCCGAGGATCGCGAGACAGCCATCGCCCATATCAAGCAGGCCCAGGCCGGTGCCTCGGTCACCCACGAATTCCGCGTCCGGCGCCCATCCGACGGTGCTTTGCGCTGGATCAGGGACACCGATTTTCCGCTCAACGCCGGGGACGGCCATGTCCAACGCGTCGGCGGCATCGCGCAGGACGTGACCGGAGCCAGGACAGCGACCGAGCGCCAGGACGTACTTATCTCCGAGCTTCAGCACCGCACCCGCAACCTCATCGCTGTGGTGAAGGGCATCGCCACGGAGACCATGAGAGAGACCGGCCCGACTGAAGCATTCCGGAGCGCCTTCTCCGACCGCCTTTCCGCGCTGTCGCGCGTGCAAGGCCTGCTGTCGCGCTCGGAAGTCGAGCCGATCACCATCGGGACGTTGCTGCAGTTGGAACTCGACGCACTCGGAGTGAGGGCTGCCGGAGACCGCGTCACGCTCGCGGGTCCCGAGGTGTTGCTGCGTCCGTCCACGGTGCAGACGCTCGCCCTGGCGCTACACGAACTCGCCACCAACGCCCGGAAATACGGGGCTCTGTCGCACGACGGTGGCCACCTCGCGGTGACGTGGCGAAAGCGATCCGAGGGCGACGAAAGCCGGCTCATGATCCATTGGATCGAGACCGGCCTGGAACAGGCGCTGGCACGGCCCGCGCCAGGAAAGATAGGCGGCGGCTACGGACGCGAACTGATCGAGCATGCCCTGCCGCATTCGCTTGGGGCTCGTACCAGCTACGTCCTATCGGCTTCGGGCGTATGCTGCACGATCGACCTCGTGGTGCGGCCAGGGACGGGGAGGGGCGGACCATGACGACGGGGGCGACCGAGCCTCGGATCGGCCATCGCGAGCGCCCTACGTCGGGACGATGCTGACCCTTCCGCTAAGAAAGCGGAGTTCTGTCCCTTGACGACCAGATACGCAACATCGGCCCCGGGGCGACCACAAGGGCAGGGGGGCCCATCGCACTTAAGGGCTCATCCGGTGCATCTCGTGATCGGGCGCATCATTCAGCTGCGTCTTTCGCCTTGGCGTCGAGTTCGTCCAGCACAGCCTCCGGTGCGACGTCCTTCTGGATCTCCTGGATGTCCGCCGTGTCTCCGACCTGCACGTCCAGTCGGGCAGCGATCGCCAGCACGACCTCTGACAGCTTCGTCAACTCGTGCTCCGTCAGCAGGTTGATGTGCAGGTCGAGATCCGCCCTCTTGTCGGCCGCCGCCGCTTGCCGGTTCTGGCTGATGAGCACGAATGTGGAGAGGAAGATGGCTTCGACCGAAGCTTCCGTGGCGAGGATGACGAAGGACGGATCGAATTTCGGCACGCCGGGGATGAAGCCGAGATTGAGCGCGATCCAGGCGGCATAGATGGCGAGGTGAAGGTAGACGAACGACATGCTGCCGGCGAACGACGTGATTGCCTCGGCCAAGCGTTCCTGACGCGTGGCATGGGCCGCCTCCTGCCGGCGTCGCTCCTGCAGCGAGTCGATGTTGCGCTTGAGGGAGCCCGCCAGGTTCTCGGGGCCGGGTGGCGGCACGGTTGGCGTCGCACTCGTCATAACCTGATACGTCCTTCCGCAATCCAACGCATTCGACAGCGTCATGACTCGCCGTGACACGGCGCGTGAACGCCAGACGTGCTCTGTGGGTGGCCAAATCCATTTCGGCCCGTGCATTGGATCGTCCGACAGCTTGGAAGGTTCCCCGCGAAGCTCGCCCGCGCTGCGCGATCTCGTCCAGGCGCGCCGACCCTGCCGAGACGGTGACGACGGCCTCGATCGGCGCAAGACACCGCCATTGAGATCGCGGCGCGGCTGTCGAGCCTTGGCTTGCGGCCTCGAACGCCACTCCTAGACCCGGGGTCGCGGGCTCTTCACAGGGTGGCTGGCGAGGGAAGGTTCATCGTCGACGTCGACTCGATCCGCAGAGCTGTGGTGCAGCCGATCGCCCTGCCATCTCGTCGTCGGTCGCCGACCCGCTTGTCATGCGGGGTCACTGCAAGGCTCTGAGGTGCGACTATGACCCTGACGACGGTCCTTGCATCTGGAGGGCCTCGATCAGCAGTTTTCGAGTTTCGCGACACTCCGCGAGGATGGCTTCGCAAGAAGCAAGGATCTGTCTCGCGACGACCGTGTCCTTGCCGTGAGCGTTCATCGACGCAATGCGGAACACGCCGTCGGCTATACGCTTCTCGCCTTCGAATAGGGCGTCGTCCAGCCGTCCAATGTGTTCGCGGGGCTGGAGCATTGGACGGTCCCATCGAGTGACGTGGAACCGATGCTCCGGCGAAGCGCGCTCCGCATTCACCTATCATGGACCTCAGACGGATGCCGCGCTGCGTGTCGCATCGCACCGGAACGGACATAGATGGATGCCGTTCCTTTGGTGCGTCTTCGGGCGCAGGTCTTTCGTGGACGTTTCCTCCCAAGACTCGAGCCGCCTGCCGAAAGCTCGAGCGGCCTCTCTTGTTTGGACCTCTCCGCATCGTTCTCCTCGCGCGCCCCACCACGGGCACCGGTTCCACGCTCGTTGGGTCGTCATCCCTGTTGTGGCGGATCGATGCGAGGCTACAGATTGCTGTCCCGATCAGTTTCGCCCCAACGAATCCAGGGGTCCGGAGGCAAGGTGATCGAGGATACGCTTCAGAGACGCGACGTTGTTCGCGTCTTCGGTGCTTTCAAGCGCGTCCTGCAGCACTGCGCGGATATCCTCGGCTTCGACCTTCTCCATTTCCCAGGTCGGATACACACGCTCGCACTCCTCCTCGTTCTGGCTCAGCGCGACGATATCGTAATGACGCGGATCGCCATGCAGGCTCGCGATCAGCTTCTCTATCTGGGCGGCCGGGCCCTCGATCCATTGGAAAAAGACACCACTGCCAAAAACCAGCACCCCGGTGATGCCGCGCGCGGCGTTTTTGAGTTTGGCCGACTGGACGATGCGCTCGACCTCGACGTCGTCGAGGCCGTCGGCGGCACGGCTGCAATAGACGAAATGACGAAGTGCGGGCTGCGCGGCATAGTCGAACTCGACCCGTGGGAAACCGATTTCGTCGAACATGGGCGCGCTCACTCTGTCGATGCCACCCCGCCGTTCCGGACGGTGAGTGTGGCGCAGGATAGCGCGACCGACCGCGTCTGCCATTGGACAATCGACGCTGCCCATGAAGAACCCTGGCCTCACTTCATCGCATCGTAGGCCTCGGCCCGCCGCTCCTGCACGTCGATCTCCGCAGTCTCGCGGCTCACCGACACGATGAAGGTCACACCTTCGCGCTCGACCTCGGTGACGGTGCCGAGCGTAGGAAGCAGTTCGGGCTGTGGCGCCTCGACCCAGGGCGTGTATCCCGCCGCGACGGTGCGATCGACGATGTCGGCCGGTGCCAGGCCGAACGGGTCCTCGGCGCCGAAATCATCCGCCAGTGAGGCAAGACCCTGACCGTTGAACCAGGTGTAAAAGATCATCGTCGGCTCCTCACGCCTCTGCCCCACCGCATCCGCCGGCCACTTCCGTCAAGACCGACCTCTTCTCAGTCGTTGCGCCGCCAGATTTCCTCCGCGAGCAGAGTCGCGAAGCTCACCCAGGCCACCAGCGGCACGCCAGCGGCGGCTGCGATATCGTCCTCGCGGGCCGCCGCGGCGACATAGCCGGCCGAGGTCGCGATCATCGCACCCGCCGCGAGCGTGCCAGCCCCCGTCGCACGGTGTCCGAAGAAGATCTCGCCCCAACCCGCGATGGCGGCCTGATTGACGCCCCACAAGGTCAGCGCCAGCGTACGCTCGGACGATGGAAGGCGACGGAGAAGCCGGTAGCCTCCATAGGCCAACCCCGCCTGGATGCCGCCCCAGGCCATGCCGTAAACGGGCGGCGGTGGGGTGAAGCCGGGCTTTTCCAACTTTTTGTACCATCGCCGGGTGCGGGGATGATCTGGGGTCGGGCTCGACCTCCCTCCCACCAGCACTGCGCCGAGGACCGTCGCGGCGACGATCGCTCCTGCTGCCACGGGGCTCAGCCCGCCTTCGTCCTGCATCATCGCTCATCCTTTCGTCCGGGTACGAATACCTCGTCGTCGGGAAAGGTTCGACTGGACCGCAGACCGCTGGCAGGTCTCATTGACCTCGGCGCGTCAGGCCGGGCTGTCCGTTAAGCGAGGCACGAGTGCTTCGACACCCTCGGTTTCTGCTGCCCCTCAAAAGACGGCGGATCTGAGGGGGTCGCACCACCCGCGTTGTTCTCGCTACCGCGCACCGCGACCAGGTCGGAGCAGGATGAGTTGGGATGGTTGACACTGAGTCACCGGACGCGGATTTGCATTTCCTGGCGCCGCCGGTGATGGCGCCTACCTGACCATGGTTCGTGTGGCTGGCGGGGCGCTGTCCGGAACCCGTGACGAGCAGCGTCAGTCAAAGCGTCAAGCCTCGATCTCAGCCTGTCGTGCCACCTGAACAACTTTCCCGGTGCGATCGAACCATTCGGTGAGGCGCGACATCGACGATCATAACTCTATGGTCGATACCGTTTTCCCTGAAACATACCATAGGCGAAAACAATGGAGATCGCGCGATGTGGTCCGACTTGATCCTCTTCGCGATTTTCCTCCCGCCAGTGCTGCTGGCAGTCATCGAATTGATACGGACATGGCCTCGCAACCGAGAGGTTCGAGATCAGGATCGACAGTAGCTCTGATATTAAACCGCCAGATGTCGACGATAACATCGGCAGGTCGCGCCGCTCCGTCAATCGCCAGGTGCAAACGGC
>JAYVMK010000412.1:0-3607 GCA_043758995.1 Lichenibacterium sp.
GGGGGACCGGAGAACGTCGAACATCCCGTCGAGACGAGTGCGCCGGAGCTGCCCGTCGTCTCCGAAACCACGGGCGACGCGGCTCCGGCCGAGCTGCCGGCCGTGAACGAACCCGTGCCGGCGCCCGAGCCTGATCCCGACCGGCCCAAGCGTTCGGGCTGGTGGCAGCGGGCCAAGGCGTCGTTCGGCTCCTGACGATCATCTCCGCGCGGGACGATCTCATCCCGCGCGGTCTCCACGGTTCGGGCCTTGGAAAGGCCGCATCGCCGTCTCATGCAACTCAGGCATGAGACGGCTTGGCCGTTTCGACATGATCGCCGGCCAGTCAAGGGAAACAGCATGGTGCAACGTCGAGGCCGGTCGATCCCGGCGATGCGCTCGGCCCTGATGGGGCTGGGATTTTTGGCGGCCGGCATCTTCGGTGCGGCAGGCCTCAGCGCCAAACCGGCCGCCGCGGCCGAATTCACGCCGGCGCAGAAGAGCGAGATGGGCGGCATCATTCGCGACTATCTCCTGCAGAACCCGGAAGTGCTCCAAGAGGCCATGACCGAGCTCGAGCGTCGCCAGAAGGCGCAGGAGGAGGCGAAGCGCCAGCAGGTCGTCGACACCAAATCCGCCGATCTGTTCAACGGCGCCAACGACGTCGTGCTCGGCAATCCCAAGGGCAAGGTCACGCTGGTCGAGTTCTTCGATTACAATTGCGGCTACTGCAAACGCTCGCTCGACGACGTCGCCAAACTGATGAAAAGCGAGCCCGAGATGCGGCTCGTGCTGAAGGATTTCCCGGTCCTCGGCCCGGGTTCGGTCGAAGCAGCCTATGTCGCCGGTGCGGTGAAAAACCAGTTCAAGGGCGACCAGTTCTGGCAGTACCACGCGAAGCTGCTGGGCGGCCAACACGGCCCGGTCGGCAAGGCGCAGGCCCTCCAGGTCGCCAAGGACATGGGCGCCAATATGGACCAGATCGCCAAGGACGCGGCGAGCCCCGAGGTGAAGAACGCGATTCAGGGCACGATGAGTCTCGCCGATGCTCTCGGGTTGACCGGGACCCCGACCTTCGTGGTCGGCAAGGAGGTCGTGGTCGGTGCGGTCGGGTATGACGAACTGAAGACGCGTGTCGACAGCGTGCTGAAATGCGGTAAGGCCTTCTGCTCCTGAGGGTTTAACCAGGCCAGTTCCGGCGCGAATTCGTCCGGCGACTGGCTTTGTCGATCGCCCTTCATTAAGAGGGCGTCATCCGGCACGTCGTGCCGGCGCGACGCTGCCGAGGCACACCGGCGATGGCCGAGGCGGCCTGCCCGGTCCACCATCATCAGAAGACAGATATGCCCATGATCCGAAACGGCCTGCGGACGCGCCCCAAAGGGATGAAGCCGACGCCCGCCGGCACGGCCTCCCCGGCCATCGACGCGGACCTGGTCCAGACGCTGGCGACCCTGCTGGCCTCCAGCGACCTCGCCGAATTGGAAATCGAGAAGGGGGATCTTCGCATCAAGCTCGTTCGGCACACGGCGGTGAGCTACGCGCCCCAGCCCCAGATGGCGCAGCCCGTGGTTCTGGCCGCGGCTCCGTTGGCCGGGACCTCTCCGGCGATCGCCGCCGAAGTCCCCGTTGCCGATCACCCTGGCACCGTGAAATCCCCGATGGTCGGCACCGTCTATCGCCGCGCGAGCCCCGAATCCAAGGCCTTCGTCGAGGTCGGTAGCAGCGTCAAGGCGGGCGAGAAGATCCTGCTGGTCGAAGCCATGAAGACCTTCAACGAGATCGTGGCGCCCCGCGCCGGTGTCGTATCGGCGGTGCTGGTCGACGACGGCCAGCCGGTGGAATACGGGCAGCCTTTGATCGTCATCGAGTGATCGAGCGCATGTTCGACAAGATCCTGATCGCCAATCGCGGCGAGATCGCGCTCCGCGTATTGCGCGCCGCCAAGGAGCTCGGCATCGCCACCGTGGCTGTCCATTCCACGGCGGATGCCGACGCCATGCATGTGCGCCTCGCCGACGAGAGCGTCTGCATCGGACCGCCGCCGGCCCGCGACAGTTACCTCAACATCCCGGCGCTACTCTCCGCCTGCGAGATCACCGGCGCCGACGCGATCCATCCGGGATACGGCTTTCTCTCCGAAAATGCCCGCTTCGCCGAGATCCTGCAGGATCACGACATCACCTTCATCGGCCCCAAGGCGGAGCATATCCGCACCATGGGCGACAAGATCGAAGCCAAGCGGACCGCCAAGGCGCTGGGCATCCCCTGCGTGCCGGGGTCCGAGGGCGGCATCACCGACGACGAGACGGCACAACGCGTCTGCAGCGAGATCGGCTTTCCGGTCATCATCAAGGCGGCCTCCGGCGGCGGTGGCCGGGGCATGAAGGTGGCCCGCACCGAGGCCGACCTCTCCGACGCTCTCGCCACGGCCCGCTCCGAGGCCAAGGCGGCCTTCGGAGACGATGCCGTCTACATCGAAAAGTATCTCGAGAAGCCGCGCCACATCGAGATCCAGATCCTCGGCGACGGCTTGGGCAATGCCATCCACCTTGGAGAGCGCGACTGCTCGCTGCAGCGTCGCCACCAGAAGGTCTGGGAGGAAGGCCCCTCTCCGGCGCTGAATGCCGAGCAGCGGGCCACGATTGGGGAGACCTGCGCGGCCGCCATGCGCAAGCTCGGCTACCGCGGTGTCGGGACGATCGAGTTCCTCTACGAGGACGGTAATTTCTACTTCATCGAGATGAACACCCGCATCCAGGTGGAACATCCCGTGACCGAGATGATCACCGGCATCGATCTCGTGAACGAGCAAATCCGCATTGCGGCCGGTTCGCCATTGACCCTGAGCCAAGCCGACGTTCGGCTCGATGGTCATGCGATCGAGTGCCGCGTCAATGCCGAGCATCCCGAGACCTTCCGACCCTCGCCCGGCCGCATCAGCTACTTCCACCCGCCCGGCGGCCTCGGGGTCCGGGTCGATTCCGCAGCCTACCAGGGCTACACGATCCCGCCGAACTACGACTCACTCGTCGGCAAGCTGATCGTCCACGGCCGCACCCGAACCGAGGCGCTGATGCGGCTCCGGCGTGCGCTCGACGAATTCATCGTCGACGGGATCGACACAACGCTGCCGCTGTTTCGGACGCTGGTGCGCAACCTCGACGTTCAGAATGGCGCCTACGACATCCACTGGCTCGAGCATTTCCTGGCAGAGCAGAACGCCTGACCGGTGCATGACCCCGGTCTGGCACGCCGCTTGCGGAGTTCGAGGGGTTGAGTTCACCGGGAGTGTGATGTGAAGCGCGAAGACCTCACCGAGAAGCTGCTGGACATCAAGCGCGAGAAGGGCTGGACGTGGAAACACATCCAGGCCGCGATCGGCGGCCTCTCGCCCATTCTGATCACTGCGGCCTGCATGGGCCAGATGAAGCTGCCCAAGGCGCAGGCGCGGAAGGCGGCCGAACTGTTCGGCCTGACCCAGGCCGAGGAGCGGATGCTCAACGAGGCGCCCTATCGCGGCTCGATCCCGCAGATGCCGCCAACGGATCCTCTGATCTACCGCTTCTACGAACTGGTCATGGTCTACGGGACGACCTTCAAGGAGCTGATCCAGGAGGATTTCGGC
>JAYVMK010000413.1:0-3817 GCA_043758995.1 Lichenibacterium sp.
AAGTTCGAAGCGGAAGGCTGGCGGGTCCGCAAGGACGGCACCCGGTTCTGGACCAGCGTGCTGATCGACCCGGTGTACAGCGAAACCGGGGCCTTGGTCGGCTTCGCGAAGGTCACCCGCGACATCACGCACAAGCGCGAGGCCGAGCAGGCCTTATACGAGAGCGAGCAGAGGTTTCGCCTTCTGGTCCAGGGCGTCAAGGACTGTGCCATCTTCATGCTCGATCCCGACGGGCACATCACGAATTGGAACCCCGGCGCAACCGCCATCAAGGGATACTCAGAAAGCGAGATCGTCGGGCAGCATTTCTCCGTGCTCTACACGGCGGAGGACCGAGCGGCAGGCGAACCCGCCCGCTCGCTGCAGATCGCTTTGACCGAGGGGAAGTACGAAAGCGAGGGTTGGCGGGTCAGGAAAGACGGGACGCGGTTCTGGGCGAGCGTCCTGATCGACCCCATCCGGGATACCACGGGAAAGCTGATCGGCTTCGCCAAGGTGACCCGCGACGTCACGGACCGCCGGAAAGCGCAGGAAGAGGCGGAAAAGGCCAAGGAAGCGCTGTCCCAAGCGCAGAAGATGGAAGCCATCGGTCGCTTGACCGGCGGTGTAGCGCACGATTTCAACAACATCCTGACCGTGATCCGGGGCTCGGCGGAGGTCTTGCGCAATCCCAAGATCTCCGAGGAACGACGGACCCGCTACGTCGACGCCATCGCCACGACGGCCGACCGTGCAGCCCTCCTCACGGGGCAGTTGCTGGCCTTCGCCCGGCGACAACCCCTGAAGCCGGAACGGTTCGATGTGGCGGCCCGCATCGAGGGCATGCGGCACATCATATCGACCACCGTGGGTTCGCACGTGCAGGTCATGGTGGACTTGGCGGAACACCGTGAGATCATCGAGGCCGATCCAAGCCAATTCGAGACGGCGATCCTGAACCTCGTCATCAACGCCAGGGACGCGATGCCGTCCGGTGGGACGTTGAGGCTCGACGTCCGGGCGGCTTCGGGTGTCCCAGCCGTACGCGGCCACGCGGCGGCCCCGGGTGACTTCGTCGCCATATCGGTGGAGGACAGCGGCACCGGGATCGAGCCCGGCGCCCTGACCCGCATCTTCGAGCCCTTCTTCACCACCAAGGACGTCAGCAAAGGGACCGGCCTCGGCCTGTCCCAGGTCCACGGGTTCGCGAAACAATCGGGCGGCGACATCGGCGTGGTCAGCACGGTCGGACGGGGCAGTGCCTTCACGCTCTACCTTCCTCGAATCGAGGCGCAGGTGGAAGAAGGTCCTGTCGAGACGGTGGAAAGCGTCGTGCCGCGATTGGAGGCGAAGACGATCCTGCTCGTCGAGGACAACAAGACGGTCGGCGAGTTCGCATTGGACCTGCTCACCGAGATGGGACAGGCGGTCACCTGGGTCACCCACGTCGCAGCCGCGTTGGAGATCCTGAACGAGCGACACGCGGAGTTCGATCTCGTCTTTTCCGACGTCGTCATGCCAGGCGCGAGCGGCATCGACCTCGGTCGCGAGATCAGGCTTCGCTGGCCGGACCTTCCCGTCGTCCTCACCAGTGGCTACAGCCACGTTCTTGCCGAGGACGGCAACCACGGATTCACGCTGATCCAGAAGCCCTACTCGATGAAGGATCTGATCTCGCTCGTCGGCGGCTCGGACGGTTCGGGGCCACAGAGCCGGGCGGCCTGATCCCGGCGCCATGCGGGGCTCGTCTGCTCCGGCGTGACCGGTGTCTCGACCTTTCCGTTGAACTCGATCTCGCGCTGAAGGAGCCGCCTTGCACGCTGCCATGTGGACCTATCCCTGGGACGTCCAGGACCTCACGGCCGAGACGGTCGAGGCCGAGCTCCGAGCGGCGGGGATCGAGACGATCAGCCTCGCCAGTTCCTACCACGCGGGTCGCTTCCTCCAGCCGCGCAGCCCGCGGCGCAAGTGCTACTACCCGGAGGACGGCACGATCTATTTCGCGCCGACGCCGGCGCGCTGGGCCGACGGCAGGATCCAACCGGAGGTCGCCGCCCTGACGCGCGAGGCGGACGTGCTGCGCGATCTCGTCCGGCGCCGAGACGAAGGCGGCCTCAAGGTCTCGGCCTGGACGGTGTGTCTCCACAATACGCGTCTCGGGCTGCTCCATCCCGAGGCCGTTACGCGCAACGCCTTCGACGACGCCAACATCTTCAGTCTCTGCCCGTCCCACCCCGACGCACGCACCTATGTCCGTACCCTGGTGGCCGATCTCAGCGCCGCCTACCGGCCCGACGTCATCGAACTCGAGAGCCCCTCCTTCATGGGCTACGCCCATGGCTTCCACCACGAGAAGGACGGCGTCGGCCTGACGGCCGAGGACGATTTCCTGCTGTCGCTCTGTTTCTGTCCCGCCTGCCTCGCGCGCGCCGCCGCGGCCGGCATCGATGGCGAGGCGGCCCGCCGGACCGTGAGGCGCTGGATCGCCGAGGCGTGCGAACGCGCCGTACCGGAGCCGCGCTGGCCCGACTTCCCGGCCGGCGGCCTCGACGTCCTGCGAACCGCGCCCGAGGTCGACGCCTTCGCCCGCTGGCGGTGCGAGCCGGTCACCAGCCTCCTGCAGGAGCTGAGGGCGGAATGTCATCCCTCGACGAGGCTCGTCCTCATCGACGGCGACCAAGGATGGCTCGGCGGATGCGACCTCGGGGCCGCAGCCGCGGCTTTGGATGGCGTCATCCTCTGCGCCTACAACCGCAGCCCCGGCGAGGTCGAAGCTCTCATGGCGCGCGCCCGGGCTGAGGTCGGGGACGACAAGATGCTCGGGGCCGGGTTTCGGCTCTTCTATCCCGAGATGACGGGACCGGCGGATGTCGTGGACCGGGTCGCGGCGGCCCGCCGGGCCGGCGTCGACGATGTCCACTTCTACAATTACGGCCTTATCCCGCAGTCGCGCCTGGCCTGGGTGGCGGCAGCCTGCGGGTGATGGGCTCGGGTAAAATCCGAACGATGTCCCCCGTCCGCTCCCATCGCGCGTCGG
This sequence comes from Lichenibacterium sp., assembly GCA_043758995.1. Taxonomy (GTDB): domain Bacteria; phylum Pseudomonadota; class Alphaproteobacteria; order Rhizobiales; family Beijerinckiaceae; genus Lichenihabitans. Next base: position 3,017 of record JAYVMK010000413.1, read on the forward strand.
CGATGGGCGATAACGACCCCGTCACGCCACCCGGCGCAGTTTCGGCTCGCCGACCAAGGCCCGCTCGGTCGCGCCGATGTACCAGTCGACGAATTGCATGACGCCCGACTCGTGCTCGGCCGAATAGGGTCCGGGCTCGTAGGCCGGCGACAGGATTCCGCGCTGGTTCTCTTCCACGACGCGACGGTCCTGGTCGTTGGTGGCCATCCAGACGCGGGTGAGTTCGTCGATGTCGTAGTCGACCCCCTCGACGGCATCCTTGTTGACCAGCCACTTGGTGGTCACCTCGGTGTGGGTGGCGTCGATCGGCATCACCCGGAAGGTTGTGGCGACGTCGCCGAGCACGTGGTTCCAGGTCGACGGATAGTGGAACAGCAGCAGCGTGCCGATCATCGGCTCGGTGACGCCCGGCGTCAGCGGGCGCTTCACGGCGCGACCGCCCGACATCGTGTAGCTCTCGACACCCTCGATCAGGGGCGCCCGGGTGATGCGATACTGACCCGTTTCGGCGATCTGGAAGGTCGAGGGCAGGCCGACACCCTCGCAGCGGCCCCAATGCTCCAACATGGTCGGATCGCTGAACACGGCGTCGACGCCGGTCGAGGTCGGGGCTTCGGGGAAGGTCCGGCAGAGTTCCGGATGGTTCGCGGCGCAATGCGAACATTCCCGGTTGTTCTCCCAGACGAGCTTCCAGTTGCCGTTCTCGACGATCGTCGATGAGAAGGCGACCTTGGTATCGGCGAGGTCATGGGGCGCCAGATAGGGCTCCACCGTGGCGCGGAACGGCTCCCAGGCCGGCGC
>JAYVMK010000414.1:0-2384 GCA_043758995.1 Lichenibacterium sp.
CCCACGAACATGAAGTTCCAGCCGATGCCCAGACAGAGCAGCGCCCCGTAGAACGCGGCCAGGCTGGTGGAGGCCATGGCGACCACCCCGCATGCCGCGCTCAGCGCCATGCCCGAGAACAGGACCGCCGGCATCCCGAACCGCTTGATCAAACGGCCCGCGAAGAAGGAAGGCGCATACATGCCGACCAGGTGCCACTGGATGATGTTAGCGCCGTCGTTGATCGAGTGGCCGCATCCGACGGCGGCCAGCGGCGCCGCCGTCATCACGAACATCATCACCACGCCGCCGACGACGTTGTTGGCCAGGGCCGCCAGGGAGATCGGCTGGCGGAACACGGTCCGGAGGCTGCGCACCGCGGGCGCGGTGGCGTCCGCCGGGGCGCCCGGGGCTTCCACGTCGCGGTAGCCGGCGGCGATCAGCAGCGCCGAGAGCAGGCCCAGCACGAACACCATCAGGTAGGAGCCTGCGAACAGGGTGGGGAACAGGTTCTTGCTCCAGGCTGCCAGGGCGGGCCCGAGCACGGCGGCGACGACCCCGCCGGCGAGCACCATCGAGATGACCCGGGCCTTGCCGTCGGTTTCCACCGAGTCGGCGGCGGCCAGCCGATAGTATTGCGCAAAGGCCTGGAACACCCCCACCGCCGCCGTGCCGAGGCAGAACACCCAGAAGGTGGCGTGGAACACCGCCCAGACGGAGACCAGGCCGCCCGCCGCGCAGGTTGATGCGCCGAGCACGAAGCCCCGGCGCCGCCCGATGCGCTGCATCAGCAGAGAGGCGAACAGGGTGGTGACGGCGCCCGCCACGGTGATGAGCGCGAACGGGAGCGTGGCAAGGGACTTGTCGGGCGCGAGCTGGTAGCCGGTCAGTCCCGTCAGCGTCAGGTCGATGGACACGGCGGCGGTGAACAGCCCCTGAGCGACGGCCAGGACGAGGGCGTTCGAGCGTCCCGCAGGCGCTCGGCCCGGCGCGAACACGTTTCTTGCCAGAAAAGCGCGGAAGGACGACGTCGCGGATGCGCTCATGACGGAGGCTGCTCGATCCGAGCGAAGCTGATTGCGGTCCTGCCCTGCATCGCTTCCCGCCTCGCTGCTCGAAGGGATCGTTCTCGCCCGGATCGAACGCCGGATAAATGACACAAATCCCTCGTTTCCGGCCATCTCCGCCGTTGATGATCCGATTTCAAGACGCCCGGTTCAGGTCGACAATGGCGGATCATGAAGTCAAAGGACGACCTCTGCTGCCAGGAGTCGCCTTCTCGGAACCGGACCGTCCGGCATCGGCCATATTGCCAGAGTGGTTACCCATGATCCGGCGGGAGAAGCTGGATGAGGAACGGACTGACCCTGTTCTCTGTTGGGTCGCGTAACCGTCGTCAGTCACTGCCCGCCCACTCCTCCTGAACTGCAGGCATACGCAGTCAGCTTCGTCTTTCCCTTAACTCCCACGATCATAAGGATCGCGAGGCAGCTCAACTGTTCCGCGATGCTCGATCGCGCACTGGCCCAGCGCGCCGACCGGTTCCCGCAGCGAACGCCAAGCTCGGCAAGTGCGCAGTTGACCTTGGATGGGATGGTGGGAAGGAACGTGCGTCCGACGAGCCCGCCCCGCTCCAGACCGTGCAACGTCCGCGTCGACATTCGTTGCGAGATGCCGCTTTAGCTCGTTAAACAGGAAAGTCCCGTCGGCAGGCGACACCGCGGCCAACACGCCCCACTTGTCGCCGATCCGGGCCAGGATGCCACCCACCGCTCTGCATTGATCGGTCGCGTGACCGACCACGACTTCTGGTGAGTCGCCTCTGCAGACGGTCACATCGGTGTGCCCTGGTTCCATGACTGCCCCTTCTTGCGGGCGATAATCTGGTGCTCTATTTAGCTCCAGTTACGGATCGGCACCGTTGCGGTGACGAAGCAAGGGATCCACCCCATGAACATCTTGCACATCGACGCAAGCGCCAGCGATGCAGCGACTTCCCATTCACGTCGTCTCTCGGCTGAGCTGGTGCAGAAGCTGAAGGCGGCCAATCCGGGAGCCTCGGTCGTCTACCGCGACGTAGCAGCCGATCCTCTTCCTCATGTCGATATGACGATTCGTCAAGCGTGGGTGCCTGAGGGCGAGAAAGATGCCTCGCTCACGGCAACAGGGACCCGATCCAGAGCGATGGTCGACGAGCTCAAGGCTGCCGATGTCGTCGTCATCGGATCGCCGATGTACAACTTTACGGTTCCCTCGACCCTCAAAGCGTGGATCGATCACATTTCGATTGCGGGTCAGACATTCCAATACACGGCAAGCGGCGCGAAGGGCTTGCTGAATGGCAAAGCCTATCTGGCGCTCTCCTCTGGCGGTGTCTATTCACAGGGACCGTTTGCTCCCTTTGA
>JAYVMK010000415.1:0-3595 GCA_043758995.1 Lichenibacterium sp.
CATGGTCCGAGCATGGTCGAGACGGTCGGTCCGGTCAACGACACCTCAAGCGGGGGGCGTTCGCCACTCCGGGAAGACCCGATCGGCTATGTCCTCGACGCGCGCGACATCGGCCGCCCTCAGGATGGTACGCCAGGGCTCCAGCGAGCCTGCCCGCATCGAAAAAGCATCCGGATGGATCGAAGCCGCGGGTCGTCCGAAATCAGGATCGTGAAGCCGACGAAGTCCGAGGCGGTCGCACACACCTGCAAAGGTCGAAGCGGGATCTTCGACGAAATCTTCGTAGGACATAACGTGTCCCCAACCCTGACCTCGCAAAGCGAGCGAGGCACGCCGCTCGACGTGCGCCCAGTAAGCGGCGATGCGAGATAGGGCATCGGTGTCGAATTCGAACGATGCATCAATCGAGGGATCTAGGCGCCCGAGCCGTACGCGAGAGAAGCTCCAGTGCCAGTCCGCGGTGATCAGGCTCGCGACAACGGCGCAAGGATGGCGACGGATGTGGACGACGGGTACGGCGAACCGGCGGTGGAAGGTCTCCAGGTTCGAATGCAGCCGGACGTCCTTGACGACGATCGCCCTCCGCCTCGCTTCGGCGACGCTTCGCCGGCAACTCAACAGGAAAGCGCCTCCATCCAGTCCACGACAGGCACGGTCGAGGGCGACCCACTCGGGCGCCTCGTGCTCGAACAGGCCAGGGATGAAGGCCTGCAGGGCATCCTCGTCGCCGGCGAAGAGCGATCGTAGGGCGGCTCGGCGGAGGGGGTGCTCGGGCGATAAAGGCTCGAAGATGGATTTCGCGCCGAGGCTTTCGGTGAGGCACTCCTGGAGCCAGGTCGTGCCGCTCCGCCAGAAGCCGCTGACCAGGACGACTGGCTTGGCTAGACCCGCGAGAGCCAAGGAAGTGTCGACGATCTCGGAAGTTCTTAGGCTTGCGGCGATCGCCGATGGTCTGCGTCGTCGCCCGGCGTAGGTCGTATCCCCGATGCGAAACACGGTCCGCGTCGTCTCGCGCTCGACCAATTCAGCACCCTCGTCCGATGACATCGGTGGGAGCCTACGATCAATGGAAGCGGCCGCCCACCCGTTGATCTGCGGCGATGCAGCGCCCCCATCCTTCTACCAAGTGTCGTCGTGCTTCTTTATGCGTCGAACATGCGGAATTCACAGACCGTCGCCTCGCGGCTCCCGAGACTGCCCGTGCCGGACTTGCCGGATCTCGGGACGCGTCGGCTGATCGCAGTCGTGCCGAGTGCCGCCATCGCGCTGGTCTTCGTCGTGACGTCCGCGACCGTCCTGGCGCAAGCGCCGCGGCCGGTCATCGACTGGGTGCTCCTCGCGCCTTTCTCGCTCGTCATGGCGTGGGAGTGCTTCATCGTCTGGCAGTTGGTCCTGGGCTTTGGAGTTTGGCTCAGGGGCGTCGACGGAATGACGTCGTTGGAGCGGCGCGCCATGGTCCTGGAACCGGTCTCGACCGGTCACAGCCGAACGGCCATCCTGGTTCCGATTTACGAGGAGGAGCCAAGTGCGGTCTTCGATCGAGTCCAAATCGTTCTGCGGTCCCTGGCTCGACTCGGATCCCTAGACGACGTCGACGTACACGTCCTGAGTGACACACGGACCGACGAGATCGATGATACGGAGCGACGCCATTGGGAGTCGCTCGATGCTGCCTCGCCCGGCCGCGCCTTCTATCGTCGACGCCCGTCGAACACGGGTCGAAAAGCCGGAAACATTGGCGAGTTCCTCGACCGGTGCCATGCCGACTACGACTTCGCGATCGTTCTCGACGCCGACAGTCTGATGAGCGGAAGCGCCATTCGGCGGCTGATCCGGCTTATGGAAGAGAACGCACGCATCGGGTTGATCCAAACCGTGAGTTACGCGACGGGGCGTGACACGCTTTTCGCACGAATCCAGCAGTTCGCGGTTCGGCTCTATGCGCCCCTATCCCTTCGAGGCTTGGAGTTCTGGCAGGGACCGGAAGGCTCTTACTGGGGCCATAACGCGATCTTTCGCATCGCGCCGTTTCGCCAGCATTGTCGTCTGCCCGTCTTACCGGGCCGCCCCCCGTTCGGCGGCGAAATCCTCTGTCACGACGTGGTCGAGGCGGCACTGCTGGCCCGGGCCGGGTGGGAGACGCACCTTCTTCCGGAGTTCGAAGGCACGTGGGAAGAGATGCCGACCAACGTGGTCGACCTGTTGGTGCGCGAACGACGGTGGTGCCAAGGCAACCTCCAGCATCTCGCCGTCCTTGCATTCCCTGGCCTGAAGGCCGCCAGCCGCGGGCATCTTTTACTCGGGATCGGCGGCTATCTCGTCGCGCCGCTATGGATCTTCTTTCTGCTCCTGGGCACGCTTCGCGTGCTTTTCGTGCCAGTGGGGGCAGGGTACGGGGTCCTGGCCTATGGGATGACGGAGCCGAGCGTCGCCGCCGGCGCGCTGGTGGCGATGTCGGCGTCGCTGATCCTCTTACCTCGCGTGCTAAACCTCGCACGCGCCTTCTGCTCGCGGGACATTCGCCGCAGCTTCGGTGGCGGCGGACGGTTATTCTGCGGAGCATTGGTCGAACAAACGATGTGGCTGTTGCTCGGACCCACGTTGCTCTTGATCACGGCTGGATTCGTCATCAAGGCCTTTCTAGGCACCACGGTCGGGTGGTCGAGCCAAGCGCGCGGCGAGCGACAGGTGACGATGTTCGACGCCTTTAGGCGTCAATCGTTCCAGATACTGGTCGGCTTCGCCCTCGCGACGATGGCCGTCGAAGGGGGAGGTTGGCTGGCGGTATGGCTGGCACCAACGGCGATTGGGCTCATCATCAGCCCGGTCCTGACAGCGATTTCGAGTCGACGTGACCTCGGGCAGCTTTCCCGTAGGATGGGTTTATTCCTGACCGTCGACGATATCCAGCCGGCACCGGAGATCACTGAGTTCCAAGTCGGTCAGGATCGCCATGGCCTATAAGCGTCGCATCTCTTCGCGATCGGAGAAAGTCGAGGCCACGTGTTCCCACGTAACCGACTCCCACCCCGGTTTCCCTACTCGCCCTGACGAAGCGGAAGGCGAGAGACCGCAAGCCCTACGGTCGGCCCCTATGCGTTGGACGGCCTGCACCACCTCGTTCGGATGGAATGGTGCAGCATGTGGCCGATGCCTGGAAGGGTGCGCTATCGTGCTCCAGGGATCATAGCCGCTGCCCTGAAGCCGTGCACGGCGTTGTTCACGACGAGGTCCGCGTCCCCGCCGAGGATCTCTACGGGAACATGGCAGGTCGGGTAACCGACGGCACTCCTCAGCAAGCTTGGTCCAAGCGCCAAACTGTCCTCCGCCTCCGCGATCATCTGCTCGGGGCGCCCTGCGTGGGCGAAGGGGAAGCCATCCTCGAACCGGGACGGCATGCGTTGCGGAAGGAACATCGCCCGCCATAGCGTCGGCAGGAGCAGACGATCGACGGAGGCCTTCGATCCTTCCGCCAGGACGAGGCCCGCGAAGAGCGCAGGGCGCCCGCCGAAAAGAACCTGTTCCAGGCGTAGTTCCAGAAAGCAGATGGGCGCGAGCTCGACGACGCCCCGGACGTTTTCGGGGAACAGCATGG
>JAYVMK010000416.1:0-4142 GCA_043758995.1 Lichenibacterium sp.
GAAACCGCGCCTCGAGCCCGAAATGCCGAAACACCGTCGCCCACCGCGTCGCCGTCTCGGGATGCGCCGTCTTCTCGGTGCAGTGGAGCAGAACGTCGAAGCCCGATGAGCCGTGCTCCACGGAGACGGTCGGAAGCCGGCCTGAGCTCACCTCCTCCGACAGGAACTGGCCGATCGGAACGACCCGGGTCAAATCGGAAACCGCAAAATATTCCGCATATTTCCTATATTCGTTGTCGAGGAGAAGACCGGTCGCGGCGTCGAGCGAAATTAGCGTCTCTCCATCGGCCGCCCACCGGGCATGATCGGCGAGAGCGCGGCGGGCGACCTTGCCGAAAGCCTTTTCCAGGCCCAGCACCTGCAAGGCTTTGCCGTTGGGCCGAATATCTGACACCGTCACCCGGTAACCGAGTCGTTCCAGAAGGCGGCCCGCGGCATCGATGACGGCGCCATCGAACGTGCCGAGGAACGTGTCACGCAGCAGCATGACCCGCGGTCCATCGCCGGTCGTGCGCGGCCTCCAGCGGGTCGGTGCAGGTCGAGGCAGGTCGACCAGCCCGAAGCGATGGCGCAGGATATGGGCGATCGGCGCCGATCCCATTAGTGCCCCGGACATTGCCGGAGTTCGGCGCACCAAGGCCAGCCCCGTCTCGAGATGGCGGAGGAGGCGGTCGCGCAGCGGCCGGGCGCGCTTGGCGTAGTAGCTCGCCATGAACCGGGAGCGCATGGTCGGGACGTCGACCTGGACTGGGCAGAGGCTCGCGCAGGTCTTGCAGGACAGGCAGGTGTCGAGCGAAGCCTTGGTCTCGGCCTCGACGGCGGCCAGCTCGGCCGCGACCGGCAGGCCCCGGGCGGCCTCGGATGTCAGCCGGGCCCAGGCGCGCAGCAGTGTGGCGCGCCCTTTTGGGGACTGCACGCGGTCGCGCGTCGCGTGATAGGACGGGCACATGGCGTCGAACGCGTCCCAGCTATGGCACGCCGCATTGCCGTTGCAGCTGACCGCCCGCTCGACGACGACGCGCTCGGCCTCGCCGATGCGACGGTCGAAGCTGCCGCGCAGCGGGACGGCATCGATCCGGTCGATCGCGCCGCCGAGATCCGGCGAGGCCAGCTTGCCCGGGTTGAACAGATTGCCGGGATCGAAGGCCCGCTTGATCCGGCAGAGCTCGTCATAGAGCACCGGCCCGAAGAACAGCGGCGAGAATTCGCCCCGGTAGCCGCGCCCATGCTCGCCCCAGATCAACCCCCCATGCCGCTTCACCAGGGCGGCGACCTCGTCCGAGATGAGGCGGATCATCGCCTCGTCGGCGGGATCCGCCATGTCGAGCGAGGGGCGCACGTGAAGGCAGCCGACATCGGCATGGCCATACATGCCGTAGCCGAGCCCATGCCGGTCGAGCACGTCGCGGAACTCCGCCACGTAATCCGCGAGCCGTTCGGGCGGCACGGCCGTATCCTCGACGAAGGCCGTTCCTTGGCGCCGCGACCCCTCGGCGGCCCCGAGCCGGCCCATCAGTCCCACCGACTTCTCGCGCAACGTCCACAGCTGGGCCATGGCGGCCGTCTCGTCGACCCGCGTCCAGTCCATGGCGGGATAGGGCGACCGGGCGAGCAGCGCCGCGCAATGATCGGCGGCCCGATCGAGCGTCTCGGCGTCGTCGCCGACGAATTCGATGACGTTGAGCCCGCGCACGGGCGCCGCGGCCGGGCCCCCGAGCACGGATTCGAGCCCCGACCAGATCACGTCGCGGCTCGCGAGGTCCAGCACCTTGTCGTCGATGATCTCGATCGCCAGCGGGTCGGAAGCGAGAAGATGCTGCACGTCGCGCAGCGCCGAATCGAAGGACCCGTAGCGCGCCACCATGAGCAGGCGGCGCTTCGGCAAGCGGGTCAGGCGGAGCGTCGCAGCCTTGGTGAATGCCAGGGTTCCTTCGGAGCCCGCCAGCAGCCGCACGAGGTCGAAGGTGCCGTCGGGCTGCGTCACGCCCTGGAGGTTGTAGCCCGTGAGGCCCCGGTTCATCGCCGGGAAGGTCTCGGCGATCAGCGCCGCATGCTGGGTGACGACCCGCAGCACCTCGGCGTGGACTTCGCCGGCGAGACCTCCGGCCGACACCCGGGCGTCGAGCGCGGCACGGGTCAGGGGCGCGATGGTGAGGTCCGACCCGTCCGACAGGACGACGTCGAGAGCTTCGACGTGATCGGAGGTCCGGCCATAGCGGCGCGAGCCCTTGCCCGAGGCGTCGGTGGCGATCATCCCGCCGATCGTGGCGCGGGTGGCGGTCGAGACCGCCGGCGGGAAGAACAGCCCGTGCGGCCGCAGGTAGGCGTTGAGCTGGTCCAGAACGACGCCGGGCTCGACGACCACACGCTGCGCTTCGACATCCAGCGACAGGATCCGGTTCATGTGCCGCGACAGGTCGACCACCGCACCGGTCGTCAGCGACTGGCCGTTGGTGCCAGTGCCGCCGCCGCGCGGCGACAGAGCCAGTCCCGGAACGGCAAACGCCGCCCGCACGACGGCATTGATGTCCGATCCCGAGCGGGGATGCAGCACCGCCACCGGCATGACCTGATAGATGCTGTTGTCCGTCGCGGCGACGAGGCGCGGCCCAAGGCCATCCTCGATGTCGCCCGTGAAACCCTCGCGGCCCAGCGCCTCTCGCAGCGTCGGAGAGGCCTGGGCGACGGCGGCCGATCCGGTCAGGGCAGAGACGCCGGGGAGCGTCGTAGCGCCGAAACTTCCGTCGCGCGTTCCAACCTCAGCATCCACTGTGAACTCTCCGCCCCGGGCGCCCCGCCCGGTGCCCGGGTCGCTACCCGAGATAGCCACTTGGGCGGCGGACCGCAAAGCCCCGAGCGCGGTCTCAGCGTCGCGCCTTGGTCAAGGATCGCGAGACGGCGGAGCGAGTTGTGAAAAGGCGACATCAGAAGGACCGACCCCGCATGTCCGACACGCCCACCGGCCGCTTCGACGTCCTCGCCCTGGCGTCCTCGCTTCCTGACACGGCGGCGACACTGCTCGCCGATCATTATCTGACGGACCGGCCCTCCGGCAGCGCGCGCGTCTTTCGCGTCTACCGGCCGGTGCCACCTCACTTCCACCGCCAATGCGACGAGTATCTCTACGTCCTGTCGGGACGCGGAACCTTCTGGATGGGGGACGCGACATCGGCGGCCCCTTTCGAACCGGGGCAGTTGCTGGTCTTCGACCGGAACACGGTCCATGCCATGCCGGAACTGCACCAGCATCCCGTTCTGTTCCTCGCCATCGACACGCCCCGGCGTGACCCGTCCGACGTGACCTTCGTCGATCCTGCCGCGGGCGATGCGGCGAGCTTCATGGCCCGCAACGCCGGCTGAGAGGCGCATGTCACACGTGAAACACCATCCGGCCCCGTCGAAGCCGGGTCAACGCGCCGCTCTGATGCAGCGATGGCTCGTGGCGACGCGCGAGCGGCTGCCGGCCTTGGCTGCCTCGCAGAACTGGCCGATTTCGCTCGACCACAGCTTCATGCGTGTCTGTCTCGACGCCGCCCTGGGCTCGCCCTGGAACGCGACGGTCGAGCGGCCGGCCATCCGCACCATGACGGAGGCGCAACTCGCCGCAGCAGTGGCGGTCGCCGAAGGCATTCTGGCGGAGCCGGACCGGCTTGCCGAACTCAACAGCCGCAGCCTCGCCGGTCGCCGCTCCGCGCGCCAAAACCGCTGACATTAAACTCCGCAGGGGCTCCGCCTCTCGACGGAACTAGACGGTGACGGGTAATCGATCGCTGTCTGCCGCGCGGCTCGCCCGAAGGGCATCAAGCATTGAAGGCACCACGCAGCCGATGTGTTTGATGATGTCGGGAGCACCCGTCATCTCGCCGAAGCTGCCGCGCGTCACGGGTCCGAAGGCCCAAAGACGATCCTGGACGTCGCCGTCGGGCATGATGATCCGGCTCGTGGCATCGACGGCGAGCCCAATCCCGACGCAGTCCGGTCGGGCGAGGCCGCGGGCGAGAAGGTCGCGGATCAGAGGATCGGTCCGGAGAGCATTGCCGGGTCCGGTGCAGAGCACGACGGCCTCGAAGCTGCGAACCTCACGCCGGCCGCCGGGCAGCGCCAGCGTGGCGCGCAAGCCGTCCGCGTTTGTGTCAAGCCCG
>JAYVMK010000417.1:0-6740 GCA_043758995.1 Lichenibacterium sp.
TTCGTGTTCCAGGACGCGACGCTCATGCCCTGGGCGCGGGTCGACGCCAACGTGCGCCTGCCGCTCGACCTCGCCGATGTGCCGCGGACCGAGTCGGCCCCGCGCGTGGCCGAGGCCCTGGCGCTGGTGGGGCTCTCGGGACACGCGCGCCACTACCCGCGGCAGCTTTCGGGCGGCATGAAGATGCGCGCCTCGATCGCCCGCGCCCTCGTCACCGAGCCGCAATTGCTGCTGATGGACGAGCCCTTCGGGGCGCTCGACGAATTCACCCGCAACCGGCTCGATGCGGATCTCGCGGCTTTGTGGGCGCGGCGGCGCTTCACGGCGGTCTTCGTCACCCATTCGATCTACGAGGCCGTGTTCCTGTCGACCCGCATCGTCGTCATGGCGGCGAATCCCGGCCGCATCTTCCGCGAGATCGTCATCCCCGAGCCCTATCCCCGCGGCGACGCCTTTCGCACCAGCCCGGCCTTCGCGGACCATTGCCGGGGCCTGTCTCTGGCCCTGATGGAAGCCTCGCTGGCGAGCGGCGCGGGAGGGGTGGCGTGAAATCGCAGCCTCCGCTCATCCCCGCGCAGGCGGGGATCCCGCGCAAAAAGGCGGCCGAGGGCCGGCCCTCATCTCGTTCCGCCGTGGTCGCGGCACGCGCCGTCGGATGGGACGGCCTTCGGCCGGACGTTCTGCGCTGGGTCCCCGCCTCCGCGGGGACGAGCGGGAAGAAAGCCCCATGACCCCGCTAGTCCGTTCCGAGCGCTTTCGCACGCTCGCGCCGCCGATCCTGACCGGCCTCGCTCTGCTGGTGCTCTGGGAAGGCGCGTGCCGGGTCTTCGCTATCCCGGACTTCCTCTTTCCGGCCCCGAGCGCCATCGCGCGCGTCTTCCTGACCGATGCGCCGACGCTGTTCCGGGCGCTCGGGGCGACGCTGAAGGTCACGCTGATTGCCTTCCTCTGCGCGGTGGTGATCGGCACGCTCATCGCTTTCGTCTTCGTCCAGAGCCGCTCCATCGAGCGCAGCCTGTTTCCCTATGCGGTGATGCTGCAGGTGACGCCGGTCGTCGCCATCGCGCCGCTCATCATCATCCTGGTCAAAAACACCCAGGTGGCGCTGATCTTCTGCGCCACGCTGGTGGCGCTGTTCCCGGTCATCTCCAACACGACGCTGGGACTGCGCACCGTCGATCCGGGCCTGCGCAACCTCTTCGTGCTCAACCGGGCGAGCCCGTTGAAGACGCTGCTGCGCCTGCGCATCCCGAGCGCGCTGCCGCTGTTCTTCGCGGGACTGCGCATCTCGAGCGGGCTCGCGTTGATCGGCGCCGTCGTGGCGGAATTCGTGGCCGGCACGGGCGGCAGCGGCGCCGGCCTCGCCTACGAGATCCTGCAATCCGGCTTCCAGCTCGATATCCCGCGCATGTTCGCGGCCCTGTTCCTCATCACGGCGGCCGGCGTGGCGCTGTTCCTCGCCATGGCGGGGCTGACCTCTCTGGCGCTCGGCTCCTGGCACGACAGCGAGCGCAAGCCCGAAACCTGATCGGAAGCATTGTCCATGTCCGAATTCGTCCAGCCGCATCCGAAGCTCGGCGCACTCCTCGACGCGCTCGGCGACGTGCCTGTCACCACCGAGGCTGCGACGGTGCGCAAGCGCTCGCGCGACTTCTTCTGGTACAGCCCCATCCTCAATGCACAGCTCCACGGCAAGAGCGCCGACGTTCTCGTGTCGCCGCGCCACGAGGCCGATGTCGTCAAGGTGGCGGCCGCCTGCGCGCGTTACGGTGTGCCGATCACGCCGCGCGGCGCCGCGACGGGCAATTACGGGCAGGCGGTGCCGCTGCAGGGCGGCGTGCTGCTCGACATGTCGGCTTTGACGGAGGTCGAATGGGTACGGGGCGGCGTGGTACGCTGCGGCCCCGGCCTCGTTATGTCGGAGCTCGACGCGCAGTTGGCCCTGCACGGGCTCGAGCAGCGGATGCATCCCTCGACCAAGCGCCGCGCCACGGTCGGCGGCTTCGTGGCGGGCGGCTCGGGCGGCATCGGCTCGATCACCTATGGCGGCTTGCGCGAGCCCGGCAACATCCGGGCGGCGCGGATCGTCACCGTCGAGGACGAGCCCCGCGTCATAGAGCTCAGGGGTGACGCCGCCCAGAAGGTCAACCGCGCCTATGGCACGACCGGGCTCATCACGGCGCTGGAGATGCCGCTGGCTCCGGCCTGGCCCTGGATCGACATGATCATCACCTTCGACAGCTTCGCCGACGCCATGGCGTTCGGCTACGAGGCGGCGCTGGCCGACGGCATCACCAAGAAGCTCCTGACCCCGATCGCCTGGCCGCTGCCCTCCTATTTCGCCGAAGTTCGTCCCTTCTGCCCCGAAGGAAAGGCGGTGCTGATCGCGACCGTGGCCGAGCAATCGGTCGAGAGTTTCAAGGCGTTGCTCGGCGCCTTCAAGGGCGCCCGTGGCGAGATCACGCTCGAGCGGCCGCTGACCGATGCGCCCGGGCAGACGCCGCTCTACGAATATACCTGGAACCACACGACGCTGCAGATGCTGAAAGCCGACCGCGGCGTCACCTATCTCCAGTGCCTGTTCCCGCACGGACGCGTGCTGGAATCGGTCGCCGAGATGTGCGCCCTGTTCCCCGAGGAACTGCTCGGCCATTGCGAGTTCATCCGCTTCGGCGGTCGCATCACGGCGAGCGCCCTGCCGGTGATCCGCTTCACCACGCCCGAGCGCCTGAACGAGATCATGGCGCTGCACGAGGCGCATGGCGTTTCGATCGCCAACCCGCATGTCATGACGCTGGAGGACGGCAGCCGTCACAAGCGGGCCGATGCCGACCAGATCGGCTTCAAACGCGAGGTGGATCCGATGGGACTGCTCAATCCCGGCAAGATGAGCAGCTTCGTTCCCGTAGCGCGGGCCTGACCGGCATGCACGTCCTCTATGTCTATTGCCACCCGCTCCCCGAGAGCTTCCACGCCGGGGTGCGGGCCGAGGCGGTCGCCGGGCTGGCCGAAGGCGGCCACACGGTCGACCTCCTGGACCTCTATGCGGAAGGCTTCGATCCCGTTTTGAGCGAAGAAGGCCGGCGCCACTATCATGATCCGGAGGTGAACCAGCGCGGCCTCGAATCCTACGTGGCGCGGCTCCGGGCCGCCGAAGTGCTGGTGATCCAGTTCCCGACCTGGACCTTCGGGCCACCCGCCATGCTGAAGGGCTTCTTCGACCGGCTGCTGATGCCCGGCGTCGCCTTCGACCTCTCCGACCCGAAGCGCGTCCGCCCCCTGCTGACGGGCGTGAAGCGGGTCGTTGGCGTCATCACCTACGGCCGCCCGTTCCACATGGTGTGGTGGATGGCCAACCCGTCGAAGAAGATCGTGACGCGCTACATCCGCTGGCTGACGGGCGGCGCGCGCGCCGACGTCCATGCGCTCTATCACATGAACGTCGCCTCCGATGCCGTGCGCGCCGGCTTCAAGACGCGGGTCCGCAAGGCGATGGCGCGGCTTTAGAAGCGACGGACCCTCGGGGCAGAGTCCCACTGGTCCCTCATCCTGAGCCGGGCCTCAAGGCCCGTGTCGAAGGACGAGGGATTCAGATTTCCACTTCGGGTCCGGCTCGCCCCACGCTCGTCCTTCGCCACGGCCGCTCCGCGGCCGGCTCAGGATGAGGTGAATAGGAGAGCCTGCGTCCGATGCCGTGGGTAGGAGGCGAACCGCTCCGGAGAATCGGCCCTCTGTCCTCGCCTGTCACGAAAGCTTCGTGACGGTCTCCTATTCATCCGCCGACCGAGCCGAGGCGCCCTGAGCGCCCCGGCTTCTCGTCGAGAACAGCCGAGCAGCGTCACCCTCGTCGGGACTTCCGCCGGATGGCGCTCAGGGCCGGATGAACCAATGCTGATCATCAAGGACGTGAGCCGCCGTTTCGGGTCCAAGCTCGCCGTCGAGGGCGTGTCGCTGGAGATTCCGGCGGGCAGCTTCGTCGGTGTCGTGGGCCGGTCCGGTGCCGGCAAGTCGACGCTGCTGCGCATGATCAACCGGCTCGTCGAGCCGACCGACGGTTCGATCACCTTCGACGGCCTCGACGTCACGACGCTGCGCGGCCGAGGGCTGCGCGACTGGCGCGCCCGCTGCGCCATGATCTTCCAGCAGTTCAATCTCGTGGGCCAACTCGATGTGCTCAACAACGTCCTGATCGGGCGGTTGAACGACATGCCGACGGCGCGGTCGCTGCTGCGCATGTGGCGTCCCGCCGATGTCGCGGTGGCCCTGTCGGCGCTGGAACAGTTCGACATTTCCGCCCTGGCGTCTCAGCGTGCCGATAGCCTGTCGGGCGGCCAGCAGCAGCGTGTCGCCATCGCTCGCGCGCTGGTGCAGCGGCCGAGCCTCATCCTCGCCGACGAGCCGATCGCCTCGCTCGATCCGCGCAACACCCGCATCGTCATGGATGCGCTGCAGCGGATCAACCGGCACTACGGCATCACGGTGCTGTGCAACCTCCATTCGCTCGACCTCGCCCGGACCTATTGCGACCGGCTGGTCGGCATGGCGGGCGGGCGGGTCGCCTTCGACGGCCCGGCCGCGGCCTTCACCGCCTCGGCCGCCCGCGACCTCTACGGCATGGAGGCCGACGAGGTCGTCGAGATGCCCGTGCCGGCGGCCTCGATCGGATCCTTCGCCGCCGTCGCGGCCCTGGCCTGACGCTTTCGGCCTTTTCACTGTTTCACCTGGAGCTTTCGCTATGTTGACCCGCCGCCATGTCCTCGGCACCGCCCTCGCGGCCGCCGCCACCGCTCCCTTCGCCACGCTGGCCCGCGCAGCCGACGACTGGCGCAAGCAGTTTCCCGAGATCGTCTTCGCTACCATCCCAGCCGAGAATTCGTCCGGCGTCGCCGATCGCTACGCCCCCTTCATGGACTATCTGTCGAAGCAACTCGGCGTGAAGGCCACGCTGCGCATCGCCAACGATTACGCGGCCATCATCGAAGGCCAGCGCGCCGGCAACATCCAGGTCGCCTATTACGGCCCGGCCTCCTTCGCCCGCGCCCTCGTCACCGGCGTCAAGACCACCGCCTTCGCCATCGACGTCAACCAGGACGGCACCAAGGGCTATTATTCCGTCTTCTACGTGATGGCCGACTCGCCCTACCAGAAGATCGAAGACCTGAAGGGCAAGGCCGTCGGCCTCGTCGACCCGAACTCGACCTCGGGCTACAACATGCCACTGTTCAAACTGAACAAGATGGGCATCGACCCAAAGACCTACTTCTCCAACCTGCTCATCACCGGCAGCCACGAGAACGCCGTCATCGCCCTGGCCGGCGGACAGGTCGAGACCTGCGCCAACTTCTGGAACGCGCCAGGCGATTCCAACCTCAGCCGCATGCTCAACAAGGGCATGCTGAAGAAGGCCGACGGCACGCCGATGAAGGAGAGCGACTTCCGCATCATCCTGAAGTCGGACCTCATCATCAACTCGCCGACCGTCTATCTCGACAGTCTGCCCGAAGACATGAAGGCGGCGATCCGCGACGCCTTCTTCGGCGCCGCCACCAAGGCCCCCGAAGCCTATGCCAAGCTCAGCGACGGCAAGAACAAGCCCTGGGCGCCGGTGACCAACGCCGACTACGACGACACGATCAAGCTGATCAAATTCGTCGACGGCCTGAAGAAGAAGAGCTGACCCGCCCTTCGAGAATTGGGGATGAACATCGGGCGCGACGCTTCAGCGTCGCCCTCCGCCGTCGTGGTCCTGCCCGATGACAGGCTGGGGGCGCTGCACCGCGCCTATGCGGCCGTTGGGGCGCGCCGCCGGCTTAAGCTGCTGGCGGGCCTCGCCGTGCTTGCCGTCGCGGTGGCGGTCTCGTCCCGTCTGGCCGAGATCGAGCCCGCCACGATGTGGGACAAGTTCGGCGGCTTCACCAGCTATTTCGATCGGCTGGCCACGCTCGACAGCGGTGCCCGCGTCTGGACCGACCCCGTCGAATGGTTCTGGGGTCTCGAGAAATGGTCGATCCTGCTGGGCCAGACCCTGCTCATGGGTTACGTCGGCACGCTGTGGGGGGCCGCCTTCGCCTTCGTTCTGTGTTTCGCGGCGAGCCGCACGACCTGCCACAACGGTTGGATCCGCTTCGCGGCCCTCCGCTTCCTCGAATTCTGCCGCACCGTGCCGGTGCTGGTCTTCGCGCTGGTCTTCGTCGTGGCCTTCGGCCTCGGGCCCTTGCCGGGTGTGCTGGCTTTGGCCATCCACACGGCCGGCGCCCTCGGCAAGCTCTTCACCGAGATCGTCGAGAATGCCGACGCGCGGCCCGCCGAAGGCGTGCGGGCGTCGGGTGGCAACCTCGTCGAATCCATCCGCTTCGGCGTGCTGCCGCAGGTCCTGTCGAGTTTCGCCTCCTATGCGCTGCTGCGCTTCGAGATCAACGTGCGCGAAGCCACCGTCATGGGCTTCGTCGGCGCGGGCGGTATCGGCGAGGAACTGCTGATCGCCATCCGCCGCTTCTACTACAGCGACGTCAGCGCCATCCTGGTCCTGATCATCCTCACCGTTTTCGTCCTCGACATCGCGACGGAGCGGCTGCGCGGCCGGCTGTTTCCGGGAGAGAGCAAGTGAGGGGACTCGACCTCACGGCCGACGAACTGGCCGGCTTGGCCCAACGCCATCCCGCGCTGATGAATCCGCCGCTGCGCAACCGGCTCGCCGGCCCCGCCGTGACGATCGCCATCCTGGGCCTCTTCGTCTTCGG